>NZ_JAQZSD010000029.1:0-65834 GCF_028674935.1 Lysinibacillus sp. CNPSo 3705
GTCAAGTATTACTAAATAGTTTTATTAAAAACATAATAAAAGCCATTGTTTTGAAAAAAGATTGATCAAAACAATGGCTTTTGCTAATTTCACATATTAATGAAGGATTTTTATCTTTACCTTTAGTTGTAAATTAATTGGTGGCTCTTCCTCTTCTACAACATAAAAAAGAAGGAAAGCTCTTGGTCCTTCCTTCTTTTTATGTCTATCTATCAATCTATCAAGCTCTTTTGTTGCCCATGAGAAATTAGACTTTCACCATATAATCTAATAATTATTCTAGGAATAAAAATTAAGATGTTCCCAATTACTTCAAATACGATTGAATTTAAAATTTCAATTATAAATTCTTTAACATAATGTCGTGCTTTTTTTATCATTCTTTGTATTCAGTCTCCAATAAATTCGTTAATGCTCAACTTTGATGAGTGCTTTGATTTCTTTTATTTGTTCAATATGCCGTTGTTCATGAATATAAACTAGTTCTATCCATTGATCAAGGGGTAATTCGCCCAGAAATGGATGTTTAAAGATTTTTTCTGTTAATAGGGATGGATCTTCAATTGTATCAAGGAAAATTGTAAATTTCTTTCTAGAATCGTCAAGCAGCGCAATGATTTGTTGAACTGTCAAAAAGTCTTTTGCTGGTTCAAGGAAATCTGGTGCTGGAACTTTCGTTGTTCTATCTAAGATAAGGTGAACATTTTTACGTTCTGTTTGCTGACTATTCTCTTGTTTTAAACCCCAAGCAATCACTTTTATAAAAGACTCCTCCGTTAAAGTTAAGTGATGGCAAACTTGGGCGATACTCCAACAATTTGCATCAGGCTTAGCATTGAATTGACTATCACTTAATAAGTGTATTTCCTCAACTAAGTTATTTCTTGTTTCACATAGATGATCGTTTATTAATTGATTCATAGGTATCTCCTCCACTCGTTTTTTTACTCCCTTTTCTGTATATGTTTTATACATTGCGAAATATTCTTTTATAGTTGCTTTATGAATATTCGTTTACCAGTCTTTGCGGATTTTCGAACTACATCTAACAATCGATGCAGTTTGACAGCGTCATTAAAATCGGGAATATGCTTGCTGCTCTCCACAATATCTTTTGCCAACATCGTATAAGCTTGATTCACATAGCTGATTGCGTCATTGTTTTGTTCTGATATTTTTACTTCTTCCATTAAAATATCTTTAGCTTTAAACAAATTATTTGGATATATCGTTTTTTCAATGATAAGATTCCCAAATTGGACATGGCCATAGGAATTTTTCTGTGTTAAGCGAAATGCTCCCTTTTCGCCCCTAATTTCTAATTGAAAAGCAGGATAAACCCCTCCTTGGATATGTACAGATGCTGAAGTATCATTTACGAGCGTCCCGTGTATTAATATTTGATCAGCTGTATTTTTTTCTATTGATTGACCTGTTTCTTGTACGAACGCTTCGGTATAGTGGACATTCATTGTAGCAGATAGTTCTTTAAAATCACCTAAAATATAACAGAGTACATCTAGTGAATGCCCGCCGTTAATAGAAAGAAGAGTGGCTCCATTATCTTCGTCTAATAGATAACGACCTTTTTCATCTGTTATGCCACCTTTTCCTTGTGTTGCAACTTGCATAGTACAGGAAATAACCTTACCAATATCCCCCTGGTGAATGGCTTGTTTTACATAGTTAACTTCTGGAGATTGCCTACCTTGTAGTCCAATTGCGTGATGAATATGTCTTTCTTCTGCTAATTGAGCCATTTTTTCTGCTTGATGCGTATGAATAGCTAGTGGCCATTCACAATAAATATGTTTATTTTCTTCTAATACTGCTAGTACAGCATCATAATGATGAGGGACTTTGATACTTACAACTACTAAGTCAACATCTTTCGATTGTGCTAATTCCTTATAGTTTGTAAAAGCATGAGGTGCATTCAGAATTTTAGCACTTTTTTCGGCAGTAACAATATTGGAAGTTCCAATTGCTGTTATGTTGTAGAAAGGATTGTTCTTTAGTGCTGGAATATGCGTTTGACTTGCCCATTGATTATTCAAAGATCCACCTATAATCCCTACATTGATAATTTTATTTTTCATTAACTATACCTCCTATTAACTGGTAGTAATATATTTGTAGCGAAATCGAAGCGACAAGCTACTAAGACTCCCCCTCAAAATAAAGACTAGTTAGGAATGACAAACTCCATTAATAAGTTTCTCTATATCCTTATACAAAGTATAATGACAACAAGACATCATTTTAAATGTTTATTAATGATGGTCTTATCACTTTTTTTGATGGATGTGAATAGAAATGGATATTGAAAACATGAAAGCATTTGTGTCAGTTGCAGAATTGAAAAGTATATCAGCTGCTGCCGCTAAATTGAATCACCTACAATCAAATATGACGGCAAAAATTAAAAAAATAGAAAATCATTATAATCAACAATTATTTATGAGAAATTCTAAAGGTGTAACACTAACAAAAGATGGAGAAAAATTATATTATCAATTTAAGAAAATATTGTTTTTTTGGGAAGAA
Source organism: Lysinibacillus sp. CNPSo 3705 (assembly GCF_028674935.1). Classification (NCBI taxonomy): domain Bacteria; kingdom Bacillati; phylum Bacillota; class Bacilli; order Caryophanales; family Bacillaceae; genus Lysinibacillus; species Lysinibacillus sp. CNPSo 3705. The sequence continues at coordinate 2,548 of NZ_JAQZSD010000029.1, forward strand.
ACAGAAAATATGATGAAAAAACATGAGGAAAAACTACGAGTTGGTACGATGATTTCAATGGGAGGAACTCAAGTATCACAAGCTTTAAATAAGCTTTATCAAACATACCCTAATTTATCGGTAACCTTAAAAACAGGTTCAACAGCGTATATAGAAAATCAAATTCTGCAAGGGAAAATTGATCTAGCCTATACAATTGGTACATTAAAAAATAATCATATAAAGTATAAAAAAGTTGCTATTGAAGAAATGGTTATCATAGGTCAAGGTATTGATCGGAGTACAATCTTCGAGGATTATATATGTGAAAAAAACTTACTTGTGCTATCTGATAACTGTTTTTATCTTTCAATATTGCGAGACATATGTAAGAATTTAGCTATTACGCAGGGAGAAATAATTGAAGTGGGAGATCCAGAAACTTTGTTACAATTTGCCATGATGGGCATGGGAATTACGTTAGTTTCTAAACGTATAGCAAGTCGATACAACATTGAACAATACTTAGAAGTACCATCAACCTTTAGATTCGTTGATTTATATTTAATTACTCGGTTACATCACGAGTTTACGCCAATTGAAAGACAGTTTATTGAGCTAACAAATTCTTATTGATGAAATGGAAGCTAACAATAGAAAAGAGAACCAAAAGCCGACTCCTGCAAGTAAGGATAATCGGCTTTTGTTTTATTCAATGTGAAGTTCTCTAGTTCGAACAATATTGAACGGATTATTTTCGAGTACATGTTGTAGCTCTTCATCTTCAATATGCGTATAGATTTGTGTCGTTGCAACACTTGAATGGCCAAGTATATGCTGGAGACTTCGAATATCTGCCCCTGATTTATACATCATTGTCGCAGATGTATGCCGTAACTTATGTGGTGTCAGGCGTTCTTTTTGAAGTCCTGATTGCTGATTAATTTGTTTAACGATTTTTGCAACGGTTTGCCGAGTGAAGCGAGTTCCCTTTTGTGAGACGAAAAGAGGCTCTTCTCCCCCTCCTTTATATGCTGTCTTTCTACCATTTTCATAGTCTGCAAGTGCCTGGATACAGCTATCATTCAAATATACTGTCCGCTCCTTATTCCCTTTACCAACAACCGTTAAATAGCGACCTTGTATAGATGACCTATTTAGCTGACAAAGCTCTGTCACACGAATCCCTAAATTTAAGAAAAACATCATCATACAATAATTCCTCGGTGAAGCACGATTTGGCTGGATGCCATCGATAAATTGCGTAGCTTCCTCCATGTTCATATAGATAGGCTTTTTCCGTCCTATTTTTGGCGTTTCTAATTCATCTGCCGGATTTTCCTCTAGTAGACGTCGTTTCCCTTTTAGATATTTAAAAAATGATTTTAACGTTGCTACTTTACGCGCTCTCGCAGATGCTGAATTCCCTCGCTGCACCTCGCAATATTCCATAAATAAATATAGATCCTCTAGTGTCATTTCACGAATTTCTTCTATAGAAATACTAGAAATATCGATTTTCGTTAAATCTGATAGTTCATGATCATGCTGAACTGCTATGTAGAATCGGAAGAATAAAGTCAAATCGTATTCATATTCTTTTCTTGTGCGATGAGACTTCCCTTTAATCGTCGTTAAATAAACAAGGAAATCTCTCATTATTTTAGGAAGCTTCGTCATTTCCATAAAATCACCTCCATTTTCTCTATTTTACCACGAAAAAACGTTCCCAAATATAAATTTGGGAACTTTATAATGAAAAAAGTGCTCTTTCTTACAACCCGGAACAAACGTTCTCTCCATGAGCGATAAAAAAGATGATTCTCTTTAGAAAGAAAATCACCTTTTTAAAAGTTTTTATGAAAGTTCCATTTTTTAAGCATAAAGAGCAAAAAAAATGAATATTTAAATCTAGTGAGTTAAATGCTCTGAGACGATTCGAAAAATAAAAAGATGGGTAACTGTACGTGTCGATTCTTCTCACAATACGCATGGTATTATTTGGATTTTTGTCGATTTTGGTATGAAAATCGTTACTTTACAAAAATACTATACGTCCCATCTACTTGTTTGGCTAGAGACCAGTTTGTTGATAGCATATGTTGAAGTTTAGCGATAATATCCTCATCACAAGTTAAATGCTGGATTCCCGTTTCTAATAATTGATAATCCTTGCCTTCTTCTAATTGGAAACGAATATACAATAAGCGCTTAATGCCTGGCAAAGTTACATATTTGATACTGTAGTTTCCGTGCAGAGCATCTATGAAAATTTGCTCCCCTTCTTGGTAAAGTGCCATTGTTTCGGAAAATTCATAGTTTGGTACTTGTTCCTGCCAAACGGATACATCCCCTGTTTGCAATGTGCGTAAAATCTCCTCATCAGTAAACTCTAATTTTGAAAGCTTGTCTAGCTCATACGCTTGCATTAAATTAATGCTTGTCATTTTATTAGCTCCTTTTATATGTATTTATCTTCATAGATGAATACGGATGTGGTGCCTTTTCAATTGGTACCTATTTACTACAATGTCGCCAAGGCGATATTGATTCTTACTAAGTGTAACACGTTTTCTCTACTACTTAAATTCGGAGGGCGATCCATATGATGAAGTTCTATGAATCTGGTATGTTTTTTGATGAGATGTTCGAAGGTAATCAACCGAAGCCTCATTATCGATCTTTCCACCATAAGCTCCATGCTTTTACTAAGGAACAATTAGATGAAAAATATCAGCAAGCACAATCAACATTCCTTAAACAAGGCATTACATTTACCGTATATGGTGCACAAGGTGGAACAGAGCGCACAATGCCCTTTGATTTTATACCTATTATTATTCCTTATAAACAGTGGGCAGTAATAGAAGCTGGTATGAAGCAGCGTGTGAAAGCCTTAAATTGTTTTTTACATGATGTTTACCATGAACAATGCATTTTTGAGGATGGGCTTATTCCGAAACAACTCATTGAAAACAATCGGTATTATTTTAAAGAAATGCTTGGTGTAAAAGTACCTATTGATAATCATATTTTTTTAGCAGGCATAGACTTGATTCGTGATGAACATGGCGTTTACTACGTGTTAGAAGATAATTTACGCAATCCTTCAGGGATATCCTATGTTTTTCAAAATCGATCTGTGATGAAGGAAGTGTATCCTGAATTTTTTTCTAAACATACGATCCAGTCACTCGACAAACAAATGGCCTTTATGAAGAAGGCACTTCTTGCCCATCGTCCACCTTCTATGAACCCAGATAGAGAACCTAAAGCTGTCCTCTTAACAGCAGGTATGTATAATTCGGCCTATTACGATCATGTTTTTTTAGCACAACAGCTCAATATTCAGCTTGTTGAAGGGCGAGATTTAGTTGTCCGAGATAATAAGGTGTACAAGAAGACAATCTACGGTCTAGAGCAAATTGATATTATTTATCGTCGAATTGATGATGATTTCTTAGATCCTGTTGTTTTTCGCGAGGATTCTTTACTTGGCGTTCCTCATATTATGGCTGCTTATAAGGCCGGAAATATTGCTATTTTAAATGCTGTTGGTAATGGTGTAGCTGATGATAAGGCGATGTATGCCTATGTACCGGATATGATTCGCTACTATTTGAAAGAGGAACCTATTTTACGTAATGTGGAGACTTATCATCTAGCTGACGATAGACAGCGAGGGTGGGTTCTTGAGCATATGAGAGAGCTTGTTATAAAAAACGTTAGTGCATCAGGGGGCTATGATATGCTAATTGGTCCGCATGCCAGTGATGAAGAAATGGCTATTTTTAAAGAAAAAATATTGGAAAACCCGATTCAATACATTGCACAACCAACAATTAGCCTGTCTAGAGCACCAGCTTTTCAAGATGGTAGATTTTATCCTTGTCATGTCGATTTGCGTGTTTATGTCATGAAGGGCGAGGATACTTATGTGCTTCCTGGAGGTTTATCGCGTGTCGCATTAAAAGAAGGATCTTTAGTCGTGAACTCTTCCCAGGGCGGAGGAGCTAAAGATACATGGATATTAAAGGAGGAATTGCAATATGCTAAGTCGAGTAGCCGATGCACTATACTGGATGGCACGATATAGTGAACGATCACAAACGAATGCACATATATTACAAGTACAGCTGTTGAATATGTTGGAGCAATCTGGCAAAGAAAATGAATACATCGATCATTGGGAAGCGGTGTTAAATATTTGTGCCTCGAAGGAAGAATACTTGTCCTTTTATGAGTCGATTCGAGTCAATCCACTTATCGAATATCTACTCTTTTCTAATAATAACTGCAACGCCCTCCATGCTACTTTACGTGCAGTTCGAGAAAACGCCCGTACAACCCGCGATAGCATACCCATTGAGCTTTGGGAATTGCAAAATGCCTTTTATTTATCATTACAGCAAGACATGTTGAAACGTGAAAGACCAATTCCACTTATCGTCCTTAACTCTTTTTTACAAAATGTTCGTAAGACTTCTTTGACGGTAACGGGGCTTATCGAAGGCTCGATGGATCGAGATTTACCGTTTTATTTCATGCAAGTTGGGAAATGGTTAGAACGTGTAGAAAAGACGATTCGTATGGCTTTAATTATACTGGAGCAACATAAGGAAATAGCCATCTCTTTAAAAGAAGCGGATGGATCGTTTTTACTCGATTTATCGGAGGCGACGGAGTCTTATTTACGCAAGCATTGCCAAACCAATTTACTCTATGTTATGCAATATTTATTACAGGATAAGCATTTCCCACGTTCAGTGATGTTTTGCTTAAAAAAATTAGAAGAAGCTTTTATCTGTTTAGACAGCGACCCTCTTTCAGCAAGATTTTTAGCGCTTCATACCCCATTAAAGAGTTTATTATTTGCCGTGATGAATGTAGATTTATGGAATATTACGTTAGAGGAAACTATTTTGTTAATGGAGGAAAGATTGTGTCAATGTATTGATTTTGGCAATACATTTTCAACAATTTATCATTTATATGAACCCAGCGTACAACCTTGAAAGGAATCAACAACAGCTCCCTTTCAACAAGCAAGTCAGTAATCCAAAGGAAGCAGACACAATGAAATTTGAAATTCAACATACAAATATTTTTCAATATGAGTCTGAAGTCGATCAAAGCTTAAATACAATCCGCTTAAAACCAAGGGGCGATGAGCGTCAGCGCTTACTATCTTATCGAATTGCCATCACTCCTTCATCTTTAACGCGTGAGCATACAGATATATGGGGCAATACGGTTGGCACATTTTATATACCTGAGCAGCATCAAGAGCTAGAAATTCAAACGACCTCTATTGTCAGCATTCAACGTGCACCATTTATTCATCGCATTCAATATTCACCAGAAATGCAGACAATTTTTCACTCGAAACTGTTTTATGAACATTATTTACCCTATTTAAAGTTTACACATTTTACGTTTATGACAGAAAATCAGTTAGAGGAAGTTTATCATGCAATTGGTCATGCTGAAAATCCTGTATTATTTTCATTAAATTTAATGCAATATTTATACTCGACTTTTGAATACGTTCCAGGTGCAACCGATGTTACGACAACTGCAAGCGAAGCCTTTTCTCTTAAGCGAGGTGTTTGCCAGGATTTCACACATGTCATGCTTGCAGTGCTAAGAGCTAAAGGAATTCCAGCACGCTATGTTAGTGGTTATTTATACGTCGATGAAAACTCTGCCTTGATCGGTGATATTGCAACCCACGCTTGGGTAGAAGTCATGATACCAGGAATCGGCTGGATTGGTCTCGATCCAACTAATAATGTAGAAGTGTTAGAAAATCACATTATTTTATGCATCGGCCGTGATTATTCCGATATAAGCCCTGTTGAAGGCGTTTATTCAGGTGGGAAACATGATTTAACAGTTAAAGTGAGCGTCAAAGCATTGAATCATTTATAAAAACGGTATAAATTAAACCCCTGATTTTCTACGCCAAGCAGAAGAATCAGGGGTTTTAGTAAGATGATTTTAATCTTGAATTTTGCAGTATATCAAAAGAATTTATCTAGGTATCATTTTTGATCATGATACAATACCCATTTCTTTTCCTATTTCCTTAATTTTATTTATGACTACATTGAGTTGCTCCATTGTATGTGTAGCCATCACTGTAATTCGCAACCGGCTTGACCCTTTTGGCACAGTTGGTGGTCGAATCGCTGGAATAAAAACACCTTCATCCATTAATTTCTCAGAAAATCGCATAGCTTCATGGGCATCACCAATAAGAAGAGATATAATTGGCGTTTCCCCTCCTTTAACTACAAAACCTGATTCCACCAATTTCAAACGTAAATACTTAGCATTACTCAGCAATTGTTCCCTTCGTTCGGGTTCATGTTGAATAATGGAAATTCCTTCTCGCGCTGCTTCAATTGCACTTGGAGATAAAGCTGTTTGGAAAATAAAAGATCTAGCGCTATTCAGTAAATAGTTCTTTGCAATGGACGACGTCGCTACAAAGCCACCCTCTGCACCAATCGCTTTACTCAACGTGCCAACTGTCAAATCAATTTCATCTTTCAATCCAAAATAATCGGCAGTACCGCGGCCATCATTTCCTAAAACACCTGTCGCATGTGCATCATCAATCATTATGTAAGCATTGTATTTCTTTGCTAGTGCAACTATTTCGGGAAGTGGAGCGATATCACCATCCATACTAAAGACGCCATCTGTCACAATAAACTTCTTTCCATCTCCATGTGATTTCCTTAGTTTTTGCTCTAAATCTACCATATCCGCATGTTCATAAACAATTGTCTTTGCTGTACTAAGTCGACAACCATCTATTATACTCGCATGATTCCAAGCATCAGAAAAAATTATGTCCCCTGCCTTCATCACACTCGAAATCACACCAATATTCGCTAAATAACCACTGCTGAAAACAATGGCGGCTTCAGTCTTTTTCAAATCCGCAATTTCACATTCAAGCTGTTCATGAATGACGAAATTTCCAGTTGTTAATCTCGAGCCACCTGCCCCTGTACCGTATTTACTAATACCTTCAAATGCTTTCTTTCTCAACCGAAAATCTGTTGCAAGACCTAAATAGTTATTAGATGAAAAAAGCAAAAATTTCTCACCATTCATGATGATCTCGCTCTCATTGCCATTGGAAAACGAACGTAATTTTCTTGTCAATCCTTTCTCTTCTATTAATTGTAGTTCCTGCTGAAACCACTGATCCATTTTTTAATCCCTCCTAATGAGAACCGGTACGCTTTCTAAATAGTTTATAAAAGATGCTAGTTCAACCTCATCTGACACAAAATAAATACGCCCTCCGCTCTCGCAGCCTTCCCTTTTTAACGGTGTAATTCTGACATAACCAATGGCACGATTACTTACATATCCAGTGACGTAATCTGGATCATCAGACCAACATAATTCTGCAATTGTAAACGGAGAATTTGCCACTTTCGTCGCCAGAGCCAACGCTTCACGGACACGCTCATTCAGCTCCCCATTACCGTCTTGCCAATCGATTCGTGATACTCGAACACCCTTCTCCCCCCGATTGTCAAGCCGTAAGCCGGTTTTACTATTTAAAATAATTGCGCCACGGAGGTTTTGATGACTATTAAGTTGGTGAAAAGCAACATTCAATGCATGCTCCGAAACACCTAAGGAGGTTAGTATCTTTCTTGCCTCACTATGGGCCTTTTCAATTGAACCGGCCTCAACTGTGGTAATTTCTAAAGGCGGCAAATACTGTATCTGATTATGTGCAATTTTTTCAACGGTAATTTGTATAAAGTCAGCATCACCACGTGAATGATTACTTGCTTTGTTCAATAACTGCTTTACAATTGGCTCTATCTGAGATTTACTACCTATCCGTTCACCACCAGATATATGCTTTTCCCCTAGTTCAGGGCTTCTCTCTGCCGCACGCATGCGAATGCTATAACACGTTTTTAACATGATTATTACCTGCTACTTTCCTATTTATTGTCTGTAATATTTTCGTTATAGGATAAACACTAACAGCTGTGATTACCATACCTGGAATAGCCAAAACTACTAACGGTAACAATGGAGTTCCTAACGTAAAAGCCAAACCAAATCTAGCAATCGTTGTGCCAATTGGGCCTGCCAAAACAAGTACCGGAATTGAAGTCCCAAATAATACAATAAGTAGGCCTACAGTCAATCGAAAAATGAAGGAAATCTCCACATTTAAGATCGAGTGTATACCTAGTAAAAATAAGATTAAACTTGCAATGATCCCCGCTAGAAAATACCGCTTAAATCCAAATACCGCTGCAATCGCAACGGCAATAGGTGCTGATAATTGAAAGTCAGACCCAGGAAAACCTGTTGGAATTTTAAACATGCCTGTAACGATAATAAGACAAGCTAGCAATGAAATCTGCGCAAGATCATATGTAGAAAACTTTCGAATCATTTTATTCCTCCATCTTACTTTTTAAATACTTGATGTCATTGCCTCCTATTCTCTCGATTTGAGTTAACCTTCATTAATATTAAGTTAACACAAATAAAGATAGGAAAGTAGATAAATTGGTAGGAATTTTTATTATTTGTGAAAATGAGGTTTTGTTAATGATCACTAGGAGGTTACAAAATGAAGTTCGTGTATCTCAAACTAGATACTTTTTTCAGATTCCGTATGTAATTGTCAAAATAATAATGTACATTTTTGCTCGTCTAAACATGTACACTTTCGCTGATTAACTACGTTTCTTTACAAGTGTGTGAATAATTACAACTTGACACGGAGCCTCTACTCGCATGATTCGCTAGGCTAGAACCCAGCTACATCAATGGCTAGCCGATGCTATTATGCTCGCCACTCCTGTAAAGTTGTAATATACAAAGGGAGTCAAAAATGTAATTGGTTAAACAAGCATTTTTGTACATATTTATTTCAACCTTTATATCCGCATCGGCATGTGAACACCTGCACTTGGCTAGTTACTACTGCTGTCTTCACGATTCAACTATTTACTCTATAGCTTATATACATGTTGGAACGTACAAAAAAAGTATAGGCCAAATTAACCTATACTCTCACACCTTCCCAAGTTATAATCTTTTCCCTTTCGATTTGAAGGTTTTTACAACACGTATTTGATGGAAGTCAAATAAATAATGATAACATCATACAATTTCGACACACTATTTATACACCTCTTTTATTCCCCCAAACGAGGGTATGCAACTGTGGTAGTACTTTGACATCTCTGAATTCCTCATCGTTTATCACTCTATCAATCAGCGCATGATAGTTATCCAACAAATGGAGTATCAATTGAGAATTATCAGTCGTTGTGAGATCATCATTACCGACTTGGAGATAAAAGGGAATCATTGGATATCGTTGGTGAATTTGTTTAGCATATTCGTAATCTCCTTGATTAAAAACGACTACTTTGAGAGATATATGATGATTACTGTTGCGATTTTTAAGCTTTTCGAACATATTAGAGAGCATCGAATAGTCTGTGGTCATTCCAGAGCTAGGTGGCTTAGGTGAGATTGTCAGTTCATCAATCTCATACATCCATTTTTGCCATCTACTTCCCTGTGTTTCCACCCCGACCTTAATGTCGTTTTCTTTTAAAATCGCAATAAGTTCTTCCAAATTTTGATGGAGTGCAGGATTGCCGCCTGATATCGTGACAAATGAAAAACCACTGCCTCCAAGGCGTTTCAACTCAGACCAAATCTCTTCTGCTGTCATTTGGACGATAAGATGCTTTCCGCTACCATCCCACGTAAATGATGAATCACACCAAGAACAGGAATAATCACAGCCTGCAGTTCTCACAAACATAGTCTTCTGGCCAACGACCATTCCCTCGCCTTGAATCGTCGGTCCAAAAATCTCGATAACAGGTACCTTACTCAACTTCCATCCACTCCCGTCTAGCTTCGGCATAGCTTGTCGGAGTTTCATATAGTCTGATAAACTCTACACGCGCACCGTTATATCTTTGTTCATCAAGCAAGGCCTCAGTCAATTTTTCGTAAATCCAAACAACAATGTTCTCTGCCGTCGTATTCATGGGTGGCAGCGTTTCATTTAAATAACGGTGATCCAAATGAATTTCTATTTTTTGTTTCCATATTGCTTTTATATCGCCAAAATCAATCACCAAACCGCGTTCATCTGTGTATCCACTCAGTCCTAATACTACGCGATACGTATGACCGTGCAGGTTTTTACATTTCCCCTCATAATTGTGTAAATGATGAGCCGCATCGAAAGTAAATTCTTTGCTTATGAGTACACGCTTTGCATGATAGTTCAATTGATTTCTTTGAATATCTTCATCTATTTTTTGGAGTTTATCGACGATTATAAATTCTGACATGCCTTAAGACTCCTTCCTGAAGCTCAAATACTCATCAAGCCCTTTATTTCGCAGTTTACATGCCGGGCATTCACCACAGCCATCTGCTATTACACCATTATAGCAAGTCAGCGTTCTTTCCCGAATAAATTCAAGTGCCCCAAACTGATCAGCTAGCTCCCATGTCTGTGCCTTATTCAGCCACATCAACGGTGTATCAATCACAAAGGAATCATCCATCGATAAATTTAACGTTACATTCAAGGATTTAATAAAAACATCTCGACAATCCGGATATCCGCTAAAATCCGTTTCACAAACGCCAGTGACAATATGCTTAGCTCCTACTTGACTCGCTAAAACGCCCGCAAATGAAAGAAAGAGAAGATTTCGACCAGGTACAAAGGTCGAGGGAAGCTCACCATTTTCTCCGTCATCTACTTTTATGTCTTGTCGTGTCAACGCATTCGGAGCAAGCTGATTCAGGAGTGACATATCTAGAATGTGATGCTTAACTCCGAGCTCCCGAGCTATCTCGTTCGCACATTCAATTTCAAGACGATGCCTTTGACCATAATCAAAAGTAACAGCCTCAACTTCTTCAAAACGTTCTTTTGCCCAGAACAAACAAGTTGTACTGTCCTGACCTCCACTAAATACAACAATTGCTTTTTCCTGCTTCATCTAGAAAAACTCCCTTATATCGATTTTTTTAACGAATATTGTGTGCCTTAGTATCAAAAAGTTCAATTCAATTACGGCTTCGGTAACTTCGGTAAAACATAAAAAAACCTCCTTGTAAAATGTTTCCCAACACTTTTCAAGAGAGGCATTACCAATCATTCTATTAAAACATAAGTAAAAACATAAAAAAAAAGCCACGTCCAATATGGACATGGCATTATTGTCATGTTTCCATAGTTTTTTATAGAGGGTATTTGCTATGAACCTCTCCCGATCTAGTCCGGGCATTCTTTTCAATATAATACAAAAAATAGTATGAAACGTCAATTGTATTTTTCTTCTCTGGAAAAACCACTGTTATATAGTACACTAATCACTTTGCTGAGATTTAATTCATTCACAATATAGTCATATTACCTCAATAAATCATAATTCCATTGTCTAGAACAGATTTATTTTGCACCTGATTTCCTAAAATATATAGTTTTTTTAAATTAGGCAAATTCACTAATGGCTCTACATTCGAAATGGCGTTATTTTCCAAGTGAAGCACCTCAATTTGGTGCCATTTTTCCATAAAACTCAATGATTGTAGTGAACTATCTTGGATAGTGAATGAATGCAGAGCTGTAAGGCCAACAAAGTAAGGCATTACCTGATCAACTTCATGTACCCAATCACCATTATCTATTCGGAAGGATACATTATTCAAAGTTAAATGTTCCAATTTGTTGTTGCTAAATGAATTTTGACTATTAAATTGGAACTTACACTCATAACAATTTAACGTTTTTACATGCTGTAAATTGAATAACTCACTCGTCTCTTCATAAAAAGTGGTCTCTTTTAAATTTATTGTTTGCAGATTAGGTAGACGATTTAAAGAACGGATCCCTATAAAATCGCCAGACTCCATTGCTGTAAGTTGTTCTAGCTGTGGGTATTTCAATAATTCAGCTCCATTCAAATACGACTGTCCCCCACTTATATCAACAGTTAAATCTTTTAAAGCAGGTGCCTCTAACTTGGGTAAGAAAGTATTTTTTAATTCCGCTTTTGTTAAATGGGGTGCTACAATCGGTGCTATTTGGCCACTATAACCAGTTATCGATAAATCGGTCAGTGAAGTCAGGCTGCTCACGATATCAAGCAATTCTAATTTATAAAGAGAAGCTAAACGCAACTTTGTCAATGAAGACTTATTTCTAAGACGTTCTACATTCGTAATATCTATATTTTCAAGATCAAGCGTTTGTAAATTAGGCATGTTTTGTATAAAATCAAGCGTTTTTAAGTTTTTTACTGCTGTAAGTTTCAAATTTTGTAATTGATTCAGTGAATAGAACGAGCTAAAATCTGTTGCTTCACTATAATCTATTGCTAACGACTCTAAATCAGTTAATAACGACAACCACTTCAAATCGTTGGCAAATTTTATAGACAATGATTTTAACGGCAGTTTATTCAGCAGTGGGAAATCTGTAACCTCCTCGGTGTGATACGAAATTTCAAGTGATTGAAGATTAGGAAATTGTAATAGTAAAGCAAGTTCATCATTACTTCGAATTTGAATAGAGAGCTCTACAACATTGGACTTATCGCTAAAATAGTCAGCAATTTTACTAAATGATTCATTAAAGCGGCCTGTATAACTTTTTAATCCTTCCAGATGTCGGAAGCTTACATTTTCACTTTGTGATATTTCATAATCCCCCATCAGATTCAATACCGTCAAACCTGTAAAGGCTTCAAAATCTTTTTGTTCAATTTTTTGTGTATTTAATAGCTTATCCATAATAATATAGGTAGAAATTTTGGCTTGCTTATTTGTAAACGGATCGTCAAGACTGTAATCAAAATGCCATTGATCTTCAGAATAGTATGCCTTCAAATAACGGATACTTGCGATTTCTTCTTTAGACGGCATTGCTTCACCTTTATCAAAAATATCTTTTAAAAAGAATAAAAGAACTTCGCTTTCTGGCATTTTCCGAATAGGTATTTCCTTATGTTTATCAAATTCTGTTTGATTGCCACTCAAAAGAAAATAGCCAAGAAATGCACAAAGGAAGACAATCGGTATTATTAAAAGCGCTTTTAAATTCGTTTTTGGACGTGTATCTTTATGCGCAGAAGTTGTACCATAATAATTATTAATCGTCTGATCAACATAATAAACTTTATTTTCTTTCAACATTATTTCAGTTTCACAATAAGGACATTTGAATGATTGTCCCTCTCTATATTCAATTTTTCCATTACAATTCGGACAATTTAATTTAATGAATTCCACTGGCAATCCCCTCTCCAGCTCTACTTTTAATTAAGCTTAGTTGTCCGAAAAATAATTGTCAATATACCCATTAAATGTTTCATCACCAAAAGTTGTGGATGACTACTTTTGTTAAAACGTCTACTATGTAAATAGTTGACCTTCGTTCCGACTGGGCGACTCCTCGGGGATTAGCAATAGAGGAACGAAGGCTAAAAGCATCACATCCTGTGATAACGCCTTCGTGACCAACATCGTGTTGGCCCGAGACCCAAATGCTCTTATCTGTGCGAAAGCGAAGCGACAGCAACAAATGCTCTTATCTGTGCGAAAGCGAAGCGACAGCAACAAAGCGCCCAGTCGGAACGGAAATCAACCACACATTTTGGTAATAATCCTATTAAATACTAATTATCTTCTACCTTAAGACCTACAAAAAAGTCGCCCATAAGGCTAACAGGTTCTGTTTTCTAGTACAAACTTAAAAAAACATTATAAAGTTTAACAATTTTCATACGATTTGGTATCCAAATCACATTAATAAAGCTACATTATAGAAATTTCTATAACGATGCGAATACTTAATCTTCTTTTCGCTCGAATTAGTTAATGTGATAATTTAAATGGAAGGAACTATTCAACTTACTGGGCAGGTTAGCGGAAGAAGGAATTTATCTATTTGAGTAGAATATACTAACTATTAAAGCTAACAAAAAATGTTAATGTGAAAGAACTTTAATGTTGCCACAATTTAATAGCTCCTTCTATAACTTTCACATTTACGTACTCTATTGATAAAAAGAGAGGTAAAAGATGAATGATAAGACGAAAAGAATTTTATTTTTTTCAGCAGGTACATTAACCTTATCCACATTATACTTATTCACATCAGGGCATTTTAAATTCTTTATACCCTTCTTGTTTATTACTGTTACAACTTTAGTATTATTTTTACTAAATGAAATTAAAAAAACTTAACGCAAAGGAAAAACAAATATGAAAGAAGTGGTAAACCTAGAGTATTGTTTTCTATTATGGTTCGAAAAAAGAACTTAATATGAGTAAATTGGAGGGTAATTTATATTGATGATAGAATGGCCTCGAAGGAAAATTATTCTGATAAAATTAGATACTTGAATATACAAGGAATTTTACTTTGAGAGAAACTCCCAGATTTAAGTCGAAGTGATTTGAATTATTTACCAAATTAGCAGTTCAAACACGATTGGTTCTCTTTTTTCACATATTACAGCGATTGAGTTTGTTCATCAGATATTTTCATTAAAAAATCAAACTTAAATGAGTACTTGGAGTTGGACAAAAAAGGTACTGCATTTGCAGTACCTTTTAATATGCTAATTAATTGTCTTTTTACCCTGCGATTTTGCTTTTTGTACTTAAAACAGAACCCATAAGGCGAATTTTTTTGTTTATTCACTTTTTTATACAATAAGTTTAAGCTTCTGGTTTATATTCCTCTTACGTAAGAGTAAGCTTTTACGTTTAAAGGTTTATTCATCGCGATCAAGTGCTTCTTTCACAAATGTAGGAAGTGCGAATGCACCAACGTGTAAATCTGTATTATAATATTTCGTTTTTAGAGTAAATTTGTCCCAAGCATCTACTTGAATATCTTTAATTGGATGTAATGCTTTTGAAGCAAATCCGAATAGCCAGTGTCCTGATGGATACGTTGGCATATGGAATTGATATACGCTTGCGATTGGGAAAATACCTTTAATTTTTTTATGTGCTTTACGCATGTTTTCTGCATACTCCGTGAAGTATGGTGATTCGTGTTGGTTAATTAAAATTCCTTTTTCATTTAATACACGGTAGCATTCTTTATAAAAAGCTGTTGTAAATAAACCTTCACCGACAGAAATTGGATCAGTAGAATCTACTAATATTAAATCGAATGATTGATCCGCTGCGTTTTGAACGTAAGCTAAGCCATCATCGAAAATTAATTTCATACGAGGATCCTCTTCGACACCAGCAGCTGTAATTGGAAGGTATTTTTGGCTTAAACGGAATACTAACTCATCGATTTCAACCATAACTACTTTTTCTACTGATTCGTATCGTAGTACTTCACGAGCAGTACCACCATCACCACCACCAATAATTAATACCTTTTTTATATCTGGGTTAGTCGCGAATGCTGGGTGTGTAATCATATCGTGATAAACGAACTCATCTTTTTCATTAACCATCATCAAACCGTCTAACGTGAAGAAAGTACCAAACTCTTCACTTTTATAAAAATCGATTTTTTGGAACGGAGATTGTTCACTATGAATCTCTTCGTTGTATCCGATTGAAAATTTACAGTTATCGCTCCATTGTTCTGTATACCATTTCATTAAATCACGTCCTCTAATACTTCTTGTTTCACTAAAATTGTATCAATTTCTTGTTCTGCAAATTGGCGAATTTTATCTGCCATTCCACGTGGTACTTCAAATGATTCTGTCTTTTTCGCTTGCAGTTTTTGTTCTAAATATTCTGCTGCCTTCCAAGGACTTACTGAGTCGCCACAAGTATAAACATCTACAGAGGCAAATCCGTATTCTGGCCAAGTATGAATCGTTAAATGGGATTCAGCAATAATTACTGCACCCGAAACACCATATGGGTTGAAATGATGGAAGCAAGATTCTACAATTGTTGCCCCAGAATAGTCAGCAGCTTCATTCATAAACTGCTCAATTAATGCATTTTGCTCAATAATTTCACTTGGGCAACCATAAAATTCAATTAATACGTGTCTTCCTAATGTTGATAATTCAATGCTCATTTATTTGTCTCCCTTACGACTGTAATATAGTTTTCTTCTTTCGTTTCGAACAGAACATTCCCAAAATTAAGAAAATAGAAGTTATATAATTCTACTACTTCCTCTGATATAACTTCACCAGGGATAATTAGTGGTATTCCCGGTGGATAAATCATTAATGAATCTGCACTAATTCTACCTACCGCATCATAAATTAACATTGTTTCTGTTTCAGCATTACACGCCTGTTGCGGTGTCATGGCTAATTTATTAATGTGATTCGCTGTCACATAAGCTGACTGAATCGCATCTTTTTTTGCATGATTAAGTTCAATATCTTTTAATGCATGTACTAATTTACCGATTGTTTCATTCGTATCAACATGACTAATGACTGCCATTATGACATATCCTTCAGCAAGTTCTATTTGAATGCCGTACTGTTGTTTCAATATTGTGTAAACTTCGAAACCAGTTAAACCGAGATCGTTCACACGAATAACAAGTTTCGTCCAATCATAGGATTGATTAAAATTTTGTTGTACATAGTCAGCTTTTAGCACTTCATAGCGTGAATTATGTTCAATTTCTTCAATTGCCGTATCAACAATTGACTTTAATTGGCTATAACGTTGTTGTCCATACACCGCTAATTCTCTTCGTGCTACATCTAAAGAACTCATTAATAAATAATTTGCACTCGTCGTTTGCAGCATATTTAATACTTTTTGCAAATGCTTCGAATCGATTCGTTTTTCTTGTAGCAATAGAAGCGAACTTTGTGTTAATGAACCCCCTGTTTTATGCATACTGACCGTTACTGCATCGGCACCAGCACTAATGGCATCGTTTGCATCAGGTAAAAATGTTAAATGCGCTCCGTGTGCACTATCAACAATAACTGTTACATTTTGTTCATGTGCAAGCTTACAAATTTCTTGCAGTTGATTCATCGACCCAAAGTATGTTGGATACGTTACAAGTAAAGCTTTCGCTTGTGGATTTTCTGCAAGTGCCACTTTTACATTTTCAACTGATATTCCGTGTGCAATACCAAAATGTTGATCAACTTCAGGTTGAATAAATACTGGTTTTGCTCCGCTTAATATAATGCCGTTCATCACTGATTTATGGCAGTTGCGAGGTACGATCAACGTATCCCCCTGTTTACATGTCGCTAAAATCATCGCGAGAATACCTACAGTAGTGCCATTTACTAAAAAGTAAGCGTAGTCTACATTAAACGCTTGTGCAGCTAATTGTTGAGCTTCTTTAATAACCGATTCCGGATGACTTAATAAATCAAGTTCCTTCATCGAGTTTACGTCCATTCTTAATGTCATTTCTCCAAGCGTCCATTTTAATGGGTTATCATGTAGCCCCATTTTATGACCAGGTACATCAAATGGCGTAACATCTTGTTTAGTATAATTGACTAAAGCTTCAAATAATGGCATGCGGTCCTGAGTGGCTAAAAATTCCGCTGTAGCCACTCGATCTTGCACGCATTGCATTATTGTCCCATAGCAACTGTTAAAAGTTGCTCTATTTCAGAAACTTTGTCTGTTTTTTCCCAAGTTACGTTGACATCACTACGTCCAAAGTGACCATAAGCTGCAACTTGTTGATATTGTGGTTTACGTAGATTTAGCATGTTAATAATGCCAGTTGGCGTTAAGTCGAATAATTGACGAATCGCTTTTAAAATTTCTTCTTTCGCTACTTTTTCTGTACCAAATGTTTCTAAAGCGATACTAATTGGTTCACTTACACCAATTGCATATGATAATTGGATTTCACATTTATCTGCCAAGCCTGCTGCAACAATATTTTTTGCAACGTATCGCGCTGCGTAAGCCGCTGAACGGTCAACTTTTGTACAGTCTTTACCAGAGAATGCGCCACCACCATGACGAGCTGCGCCGCCATAAGTATCAACAATAATCTTACGTCCTGTTAAACCTGCATCTCCGTGTGGTCCGCCTACTACGAAACGACCAGTTGGATTAATTAAAATTCGGAAGTCCTCATTCATACCAAATTGCTTCGCAACAGCTTTAATTACATTTTCTGTAACGTAATCAATGAATGCTACTCGGTCAAAATCATCATCATGTTGGATTGACATTAAAACAGTATCAATTTTAGGTTGCATACTATCCGTATAATCAATGGTTACTTGTGATTTCATATCTGGTCGAGCCCATTTGAATTGACCATTTTTACGTAACTCAGTTGCACGTTTGACAAGCATATGTGCCATTTCAATTGCTAAAGGCATATAGTTTTCAGTTTCATTCGTCGCAAAACCGAACATAATACCTTGGTCACCTGCACCTACTTCTTTTGTATCGCTTGAAGAATCAACACCCATTGCGATATCAGGAGATTGCGTATGTACTAAAACTTGTACATTGCAGTTATGACCATCAATGCCGAACTTATCATCTGTGTAACCAATGCCGATTAGGGTATTACGGGCAATTTTTTCGATATCTAGTTCTGCTTTTGTAGTGATCTCTCCACCAACAATTACTGTGTTTGTAGTTGTGAATACTTCACATGCCACACGTGATAGCGGATCTTGCGATAATGCTGCGTCTAATACTGCATCTGAGATTTGGTCTGCAATTTTATCTGGATGTCCTTCCGAAACAGACTCCGATGTGAATAATACTTTTTCTGACAATTTTAACTGCTCCTAACAATTATAGATTTTTAGGGCATAAAAAAAAGCTCACCCAATTTTAAGGAAAGCTTCGAATACTATCAGCTGCTGTTCCTCTTATTGTTCACAAAAGTTTAATTTTGTGCTCAGGTTCGGCCCACTGGATTTAATTCATAATGAACTAAATTGTTTGGCCACCGTATCTTCGACCCCTCGTCTCAACGGTTATTAATAAGAGCTATATTATTATGCTGAGACTCATATTAAGTCATAAACATTTGAGTGTCAATTTATTTTTTTATAATTAATCGCTATGAAAATTATTCATTTACTCTTTTGACCTAAAAATTACTAAGTGTAACGTTTTGCAATGAATTAATAATTATTATAAAAAATGAATAATAATGCACTCGGAGGTATTTTATATTAATAATAGAATGAACTCCTATTAAATTTGCTAATAGATACGTCAAAATAACATATTGTACACATAAAAAAATTCAGATCATCGAGGAATATATAGGAATTTTTTAGGACTTTTATTGATAGAAATCATTAAAATTTCTATAATTCAGAATATTATTTTTGGTCAGTTATAAGAAGCCCCTGACGATTCTTTCAATCCTATATGGTGTGTTGATCGACTAAATTTTAACTATAATTGTTCCACTAAAATATTTTTTCTCTTTACAACCACTATGGCCCTCAAAGCTATGGATGAGAATTTCATTTGTCTTAGCGAAGGCTGATTTAATACTCTTCCCTCCTACTATTAATTATTTGATGCAAATAATTATCTACAAAGTATTTTACTGGCTTGTTGATAATCCTTTTTATAAATACCATTGACAGAAAATTCAGACTAGATATATAATTTTTGGTATTACCACTGTATTTAATTTGTATTACCACAAAGCAAAGGAGGCGAGGATGTGAAAGAAAAGGAACGCTCCTCAGATAAAATTGAAACTGAATTAATTAGATCGATATTGGCTGGCGTTTATTCTGTAGGAAGTACTTTACCGCCGGAAAGAGAGCTTGCCAAAAAATTGGGTGTTGGTCGACCAACTATTCGGGAGGCTCTTCAACGTTTAGGAAGGGGTGGATGGATAACAGGGAGAAAAGGAATGCCTGCGGTTGTAAATGATTATTGGCGCAATGGGAATCTAACGACGCTTGTTAATATTATTGAGAATCATCATACCATTACAGATGAATTTATCATGTACTTATTAGAATTAAGAAGTTCTTTGGCTCCGACTTATATTCGTGATGCTGTCACGTTTAATCAGCCTAAAGTAGTTGCTCTTCTTGCCAATCTAGAGCGCCTTGAAGATAGTGCTGAAAGCTATGCAGCATTTGATTGGGATTTGCAAAAGAGATGTGCTGACCTTGCAGTCAATCCAATCTTTCTACTCATTTTAAATAGCCTCGATTCCATTTATATGGATATGGCAAAAAGATATTTTTCTGAAAAAGAACATCGTGTGTTGTCCTTCAACTATTACCACGACTTATTAAACGCTGCATTAAAGGGAGATGCAATGGAAGCAGAAAGGCTGTCTACGTCAACCATGACGAAAAGCTTAGCACTCTGGAAAGATAGATAAAAATAACGAATACTGGAGGCGTGATAAATGAAATTGAAATATTTTAAAGAATATTTTTCCTATCCTGATATATTAATCATGACCTGTCTATTCCTTATTAGTTTTGGATTGATGATACTACATTTAACGTCTATCGGAATTTTAGGTGTTTTTATTCTAGGAATGATTATGTATTCCTTGGCTGAGTATGTTACACACAGGTTTCTTTTTCATCTGAAACCACCAAAAAGTGCATTTTTGTTAAAAATGCTTAAACGTTTACATTATGACCACCATTCAAAGCCGAATGAATTACATTTATTATTTTTACCTTTATGGTATAGTGTGCCGAACATTGCAATTGCAGCAGCCATTTTTTATATTTTTTCATCTAGCTTTGTAATGACAAACGCATTTATTGCAGGTATCATGCTCTTTTTATTATTTTATGAGTGGAAGCATTATATCGCGCACCGCCCCCTTCGGCCAATATCTCCATGGGGACGTTGGATGAAAAAAGTTCATTTATGGCATCATTTTAAAAATGAAAATTACTGGTATGGTGTTACGAACCCAGCCTATGATTTTATCATGGGTACCTATAAAAAACAAAAGGATGTTGAGCAAAGTAAAACTGCTAAAAATTTAGAGAAACGCGGCGACAACTAGAAAAAATAGAATGAAAAAATATGCCTTGTAGGAGGCACTTTAGGAGCGATTGAGAAAGTATGACAAAAGGACTTGTGTGTTATTTTACTCACAAGTCCTAGATGAGAATAGTCCTCTACTTACTTAAATTTCTCCGTATCACCTCGGTCTGCTTTAATAAACTAACCTTATTCAGCGTTCTCATTACAATTGAATCTTAAAGTTTTTTTGTATAATAGTATCGCTTACCCGTTAGCGGATAATCATTGAGTACAAATTCTTCTTTATAGCCTAGCTTCACGTAAAAATCAGGTGCTTGAAAACTAAAAGTATTGAGGAAGGCATATTTGCATCCTCTATTAATAGCAATCTTCTCAGCTTTACGCATCAATTCCGTACCAATATGCTGTCCACAGAGTTTTTCACTTACCCATAAATACTCTACTTCTAACCAATTTCCATGTGTATCACCAATCAACCCCGCAACTCTATTTCCTTCTTCATCGTCTACAAAAAGACCAATATCTTTTACTAACTTATCTTCAATGTTATTAAGATTGTATTTTAATAACTCTTGAAAAATATGTTCTTTTTCTTCTTCAGTGACTTTTTCAGATTCAATGTATTTCATTTATTCTCCCCCTTTATACGATTTTAATTTAATAAATTTCCTAATACCTTTATTCATCACTTTTGCCCTTTTTTAATTAACTGTTTAAAGAAGAAGCACCTTCTTTAAAATATTCCTGCCGTTTTGCACCTGATACAGCTTTTAATGCCAATAACCCTAATAAGAAGAAGGAAAATGAACCTATTAACCCCACAGGACGGATTGAAGTTAATTCAGCAGCTAAACCTATTAAAACCGTGAAAGCAACAATGAAAACTGCCTCAATGACACTAAAGATGCTTCCAAATCTTCCCATCATTGTCACAGGGACATGATTTTGGTAGAAAGTTAAATACCCTGTATTTGCAAACGTTACAGCAAAACCGATTAAAAATACACCAGGCACTGCACTAATAAAGCCACTCGAACTGTAAAGTACTATATAACCTAGTGAAGTAAAAATGGTACCAATACCTATTAAATGATTAACTGCAAGTTGTTTTGAAAATACGGAATTAATAATTGAGCCTATTATTATTCCAGCTCCAAAGACACTTAATAAAAACCCATAATTGGTGTCTGATATTGAAAGTACGCCTTTAGCAAAAGCTGCCTCGAGAGAATCTATTGCAGTCATGAATAGAGTAGTGCAACAAAATAATACATATATTTTTGTAACATAGATATTGTCCTTACTGAACTTAAAAACAATTCGAACATCACTTTTTATCATATCCCATGTAAATCTTCGCCCCTCTATCTCTTTGAGTCTTGAATCAACATTAGGCAGCATCATTATAATAAGTGCTGAAATAAATAAAGCTACTGCATTTACATGAATGGCAGTATAAGGAGTACCCATCCAAAATAAAATCCCAGCAATAGCAGGACCTATTAGTGAACCACAAGAGTTGATAAAACTACGTAGTGCATTAAAGCGTTGCCGATCTTGTTCTGGTATAAGTTTAGTCATATAAACCATAGATGTAGGTTGAAAAATAGCACTTCCCATATTAATGATAAACGCTAGTACATAAACATAAATAAGTGAAGGTAAAAATGGAATTAACGCAATACATATTGCTCGGAAAACGTCTAACCCCATCAAAAGTCGCCGTGTATTTACCCGATCAATTAAACTACCTGACCAAGCATTAGAACATATAGTTGCAATTGGACTTAGTATATATAATAAAGCAATTGCAAGCGGGGAACCTGTTTCGTTCAATATTATTAAATTCAGTGCAATTAGGTAAACCCATGCACCCACATTTGAAATGCCTATTCCTCCTAATAGTATTAAAGGATATTTCCATCTGGACATAATCACCACTCCTATTTTATTTTTTTAAAAACAAAATAAAAAACTCACCCCCAAGATATTTATCTTGGGGGCGAGTCATATCGCGGTGCCACCCCAGTTTCATTTCTACATTGCTGCAGAAACCTTATCGAGTACGGCTTTGTGAATAAATCACCTGCGATACTCTATCTCTATAACGTGAGAATACGTTGCATCATCATTGTTCCAATAAACAAATCCTATACACAGCTCAAAGGCTTGGTTCAACACATTTCCTAACCCTCTTTTTCAGCTACTAGAGGTCTCTGTAGATAGTACGTATGTTTACTCTTCTTTTCACAGCTTTTTATATGCAATTTTGTAAATTTTATACTATCCCAAACTAAAATTCAATACAAAAATTATGACCACTAATATTATTTCCATGGTAAATACAGAATTATTTACATTTAAAGTATCGGTGTTACAGAAGTTATTTGCTTCATGCATTACCATAACTAATCTTATTAAACTAATGTTTCGTTGCACAAGAAGCGATTGCTTTATTCAAATAAATGTGTATATTATCAGTTATACGACATTATTTCTCTCCCAAAATAAAATACCGCCGTCATCTGCAATTACAAAATAATTTCCACTAAATGAAAATCCATAGCAATACAAAAAACCTCTATAAATGCGAACACAATTTTTATTGTGTCCTTCGATCAAACAGTCCTCAAAGGCAGGTTGATAAATTATATCTTCACAAGGATAAAGAGGAGATACTCTTTGTAAACTATCCCCGAATTTATTACTGATAGGCAGTATACTCCCACCATATTTCCCTGCCAATTTAATCGATTTGTCTTCTAAAACGTCGAAACCTTTACAAATTAACAAAGTTTCATCTAAATCAAAGTCATCTGTATAATCTCGAGAAATTTTTTCTGCTTTTGCTAAATCTATAATCCCTCTACCATCGCTAGATACAACAAGTAATAAGTCGGATGATTCATCAAACCCAAAATATTCAAAACCACTAATACTAAAATTACCCCTAAAAGTCCAACCAACCGGGCTTTTAGCAATAGGTATTTGTTCTAAAATGCTATATGTATTTTTTCTATGTTTCTCAAATTCCCTACTTTTAAAGTAATCCATGATAACCTCCTTAAAAAATAATCAGAAAGCGTGCCCTTATTTTCCATTATTTTTTGTACACGCTTAATAGCAATTCAATAGACGAAACAAATATCCATCTTTATTCAAAACGTCCCTGTCTTTCAGTAAGCACCCATTTTCGTACATAGCCCATCTTTTCTTGAATACTTTCGATTGTATTTTCACTTTTAAATGCCTTTTGCATGACGGTATAGCGCAAATCCGTAGCTCTCACATTTGTACCGATATCCTTCGAAACAGTTTGGAAAATTCGCTCAATTGTTTTTGTTGAGATAGCTTTTGATTGACTCGCCTCGCTTACCCAAACCCATTCTCCTAGCTTATCTTCATGTAATTCCTCAGTTGCCTCTTTATAGTGCACCAACATGCCCATTAAAATTGGAGAAAGCTTTATTGCTCTACGCCCGTTTTGATTAGCAATGAAAACTACCGAAGATTCAAAATCAATATGAGACCATTTCATACAGACAAGCTCTGCTGGCTTACATCCTGTTTCCATGAGTAGTTGGACAATGCAGCCATTACGTCTTGCTAGCCAAGCATGCTCCTTTGTTTTAGCGTATTGAAAATAAGTTGGCCAGACATTCGCAATTTGCAGCAATTGTTTCTTCGTCAGTAATCTCAAAGCCTTTTTTTGTCTCTTTTTTGGCTGTAAAATGCCCTCATAGTCAAAGGGCTCTACCCACTCTCTTAAAAAGACAAAGTCAACAAAACCCCGTAAAGTAGCAATTTTATGATTAAACGTGTTGACATTTGCGTAGGTCTCTTTCAAATAATTACTATATATATATAACAATTCTTTTAAATGATGATCTACATTCAAGTAGTTGTTCTCATGAGCAAACGCTAAAAATTGCTGTCCATCTATATTGTATTGTTTTTTCGTAGCCGCACTTTTCTTCAAAGAGTTTAAAAGTAAAAAATAGCTATTCCATGCTTCCACTAGTGTGACCATCTTGTGCCCCCCTTAGTTACTGTGCGTGTTTTATTTTAGTTTACTATATTTTTGGGGCGTTAGTTAAAATTCATTTATTTAAATTATAATGTCGGATAATCTGTAGTATTTATACATGATCCCGCTTCCCGTGTTCAAATGCTTCTTTCAAAATAGGAAACAAATGATCTTATAGCAGTGTCCCACATCTTTTGTTTTCTTACAATAGTAATTTTCCGCACATTGTTGTAGGACAATTTCTTTAAAATGACCCTATTCTTGTATAACCGGGCTAATTTACATGAAAATTCGTATAATTTAGTGTTTATTGCTGTTTGTGTTATATAATAAGAGTATCAACTATACATGTAGGGGGCTTTTCAAGTATGCAAGTAAAAACAACTCGACTTGAAGCAGAAGACGCAAAAATTATTTATCAAGAAACGGCTGGACTAGCAATAATTACGATCCATCGCCCACAGGCTAAAAACGCACTAACAGCAAATATGTGGGATCAATTAGCAAAAATTGCCTTACAAGTATTAAATAATCCGAAAAATAAAGTATTGATTTTACGCGGCTCTGGTGAAAATTTTACGGCAGGTTCTGATATTAAAGAATTCAACGCCATATCCCTTGAAAAAGCCGAAGAAGCATTTGTACATATGGAAAAAACGATATCCACAATTGAGCGTTTACCGATTCCAACGATCGGCGTCATTAATGGTCCCGCAATGGGTGCTGGTTTAGAGCTTGCGCTAGCTTGTGATATTCGCATCGGCTCTGAAAAAGCAAAGCTCGGTATCCCTGTCGGTAAATTAGGGATCACTTTAAATAACAAATTTGCACAACGTTTAGTTCAACTAGTTGGCCCTTCTACGACGAAAGATTTAGTATTTACTGGTCGTATGTTTAAAGCTGAAGAAGCCTTCAAGATTGGCATGCTTAACTATTTAGTAACGGAAAAAGATTTAAATAAATACATGATTCGCATGGGTAAACTTGTTGCAGGGATGTCACCTGAATCTTTACTGGCTGTGAAGCAATCTGTTCAAGAATGCGTGGACAGTGTACCCACATTATGGCAAGGCTCAACACCGTTTGTCGGAAAGGATTTTGCGGAAGGCTGCCGTGCCTTTGTAGAAAAACGTCAGCCACAATTTACACGTCAATCAACATAAAAAAAACAGGTACTCTGCTCGCCAATTAGCGATTGGAGGTACCTGTTTTTAGTCTTTTCGCTTTAACGCTACCGACTTAATGTGAAGATGAATGGCATCTAATTCATAACCAAAATGCTTATGAAATTCCTCCTGTATCGTTTTTTGTAATGTATGCAATCGATCTGGTAAGGAATAATGAATAGGTAGCTTTAGCTGCAATGTAAACGTTGCTTGCGCTAGATCGCCTAATACGAAATGTACGTGCTCGACTTTCTGTACATTATCTTGCTTTGCACAGCAATACGTTAGTAGTTGCACATAAACATGCTTACTAATATCGATATACTCTTGTTGAAAATCAGGGCGAACAATTGTCGTCTCCCCTATTTTTTCACGCTTTGTCGAGAAAATCTCGATCCCTCTTTGAACGAGTCGTTTAAAAAAGTTTTGCTCGACTTGTCGATACGGTATAGGCATTACATGCTTCCCCTGCGTCTGTCGAATAAAGCGCGCTTTTGCAATTTCTTTTTGGGAACGCACATCCTCAACATAGTAATATTTATCGATAGGACCAAGCTCTAGCTGTCGAGCTATCGTTTTTGTCATTTTATCGGACGTGCCGATTAGTAAAATTGTCTGTACTTTATATGTATCGAGTGCGTTTTTTACTTCCTCGCAGTGTGTATCATCTGTAAAAATAGCACGACGAACGGCTGTTATCGTATTTTTCTCAAATTTTGCGGAAATACCCGCTACTTTCACACCATTAATAATAAGAAGACCATCATCAATAAGCGCCTCTACCCCAATTTTATGGGCGAAAACAAGTGCGCTTGTACTTTTCCCTGTTCCGCTTGGGCCACTTAAAGAATATACGTTCATGTTATACAGCTCCTTTCCATTTCATGATAGCAGAAACCTAACATTTTTTCCGTTAAAATTATTATTCCCAACATAAGTTAAATCATTTCGCTAGCCTAGGCACACATCTTCTTTTATTTAGAAATATATTCTTTTTTCAGAATAACTTTCCCTTTATGTGCTTTAGTATGATAAAATGTGAACTACTATTCTGTTATACAACTATAAGGAGTGTACTAGTTTGAAAATCGTACCATCTAAAAAAATGTCATTATTTACACAAGCAATTTTCGGAGATTTAAAAAATCATGCTAAACAACAGGAAGCTAAAGGCATGAAAATCATTGATTTAAGCTTAGGTAGCCCCGACCTTCCCCCAGACGCTAAAATTCGCGAGCATTTATCGTATAGAGCCGGTTTAGCAGAATCCTATGGCTATACCTTAACAGGCACACAACGTTTTTATGATGCAGTTAGTCGTTATTATAAACGTCGTAGCAATGTAGATTTAGATCCCGCATCTGAAATCATTCAAACAATTGGCTCTCAAGAAGGATTAGTACATTTACCAATCGCCTTTTGTGATCCAGGAGATATCGTATTATCCACAAATCCAGCTTACGTTGCCTATGATGCAGGAATTCATCTAGCAGGGGCAACACCTTACTATATGCCTCAAACAGCTGACAACGATTATTTACCTGACTTAGATGCTGTTCCTGAAGATATTGCACAAAAAGCTAAGTTACTAATTCTAAACTTACCAGGTAATCCGGTACCTGCAATGCCTTCAATAGCCTATTTTGAAAAAGTCATTGCATTTGCTAAAAAATATAACATCATCGTTCTACATGATGCGGCATACTCTGAGTTCTACTTTACAGGTGATGGCCCGATTAGCTTCCTATCCACTCCTGGAGCAAAAGAAGTCGGGATGGAAATTAACTCATTATCGAAAAGCTTTAGCCTTGCTGGTACACGTATCGCTTATATCGCGGGTAACGCCGAGATGATTTCGATTTTAAAACAATTAAAATCAAATTTAGATTTCGGTATTTTCGAACCAATTCAAGATGCTGCGGTCGTGGCGCTTGATAACGCAGAGGAAATTACAGCAAACCTACGTGCAATATTCTCAGAACGCCATAAAACATTAATGAACGGCTTACGTGAACTAGGATGGGATGCAGCCCCTTCTGACGGTGGCATGTTTGTCTGGGCAAAATATCCGTACGATATTGACTGCACAGAGCTTGCATTTAAAATAATTGAACAAGCTGGTATCGTGACAGTCCCTGGTACAGTATTTGGTTCAGCTGGACAAGGTTACTTACGTTTAGCTTTAGTACAACCGAAAGAATTGTTGCAGGAAGCTGTTGATCGTTTAGCACAAGTGCAAATTACATCACAGAAATAAACATATTAAAAAGATGAAAACCCTTCTAACTTTATTGGTTAGAAGGGCTTTTTCTATCTATAGTTTACGATATAATCCTCAAGGATCGGTCTATCAGGAGGACTAATATTTTTAGGTAAATCATCAAAATCGTAGAATTGTAGCATTGTTGCCTCATTTGGATCATGAACAAGGAGACCACTATATTCTTTACATTCAAATGCTGTAACAACGATATAAACTTCATCACCATGCGGATATTGATAATAAAAATCTTGTCCGGAATACGTGTTGATTAATTGTAGACTTTTAGCAGTTAGTCCTGTTTCCTCAAATAATTCTCGATGAGCAACTTGCTCTAATGTTTCCCCTAGCTCCATTGAACCCCCAATTAACCCCCAACATCCGTTATCTTTCCGAAGCTGCATTAAAACCTGTTGACGATGATTAATGACTAATACGCAAGCACCACACATAATTATGGGGCTAGTTCCAACTACTTTGCGCAAATCCTTAATATAGCCCATAAAACCCTCCATTTTTTTGAATTTTGTAAAACGCTCTTATTCATTAAAACTGTCTGGGACTTTTACAGATTTATAGTCTCCAGTCTACTTTTGTGTTGATTCATTTAAATTTTTAAAGCCCTTATCTATATATTCAAGTAGATCTTGAAAATTGGCTTTCTGTAATATCAAGACGTTGTTGTCATTAAAAAAATGCCATCTGCTTTCAATATTGATTCACGAAACTGTTTTGTGGCTGTTAAATAAAGAAGGAACCTACATTTTTTCGAGTCCCCATTTTCTATTTATGCCCTTGTTAGACTAAAGAACTCGTGTTTAAGAATACTCATTCTTAAACGATCAACAAATTCTCCATTCCTTCGTCTGTCTTGTCTTAATATACCTTCTTCAATATAGCCAATTCTCTTATAAGACTTAATCGCCTTTTCATTATCAACTTCTACTCTAAGCCATATTTTGTTAAGGTTTAATTCATTAAAGCCCCATAAAAGCATTTCTTTCATTGCGGATAATCCATAGCCTTTACCCCAATAGGTTTTGTCACCTAAAGCTACCCCTAATTCTGCGTGTTTGTTGAGATTATCGATATTCTTCAAATCTATCCAACCTATATGTATGCCTTCTTCTGTAACGATGGCTTTTTGTTCATATCCATTTGTTTTAGTCATACACATTTTAATCCACCTTTTTGTTTCTTCTCTACTAAAAGGTGGATATTTCTCTGGCATATTTAAATGCTTTAATTACTTCTTGATCAAGACACCATTGATAACGGTCTTCAACATCATTAAAAGTTAATTCTCTTAAATACACTTTTGGTAGTTCAGTTGTTTTCATTCTCTTTCCCCTCTGATATTATTCTTCTAAGTGGAAAATTTTGATAAATCGAGTTTATCATAGGTTCCAATTATTGAGAATAAGCAACTTTCAACAATTTGAAAAATATAGTTGAATTAGAGTATGGGATTAATCCATCAGACAAAATAAGGATACGCAACAGAGGCAGTAAAGAAATTATAGAATTTCTGAATGCTCAGCTGATAATTGCTCATCAACTGAATAAAATGGGAGTGGTCGATAAATGTTATAAATGGCAAATTAGCAAAGGATCTTTTCGTATAAACAACCAAAGACGTACTAATTATAGTACGTCTTCCATTTAATTCATTTATTTTTGAGAAATGATCCTTTAGAAAACAGTCTAAATTTTTGTAGCAAAAGCGTGTCAAACTTGTTGGTTTCATCTTTTTAACTATCGACACTTTTGTTCAATTACTTTTTTTCTCCGTCGCATAATAAACCATCGCAATGGTCGGTAAAGCTATTCCAATCAATATTGCTGCTTTCCAGCCACCCATAGCGTATGCCCATGCTCCTATCGCAGAGCCTATAGCGCCGCCACCAAAAAATATGGCCATATATAAACCATTTAGTCGGCTTCGAAACTCGGCACCCAATGAGAAAATAGCGCGTTGACCAAGAACTAGATTAGCAGAAACCCCCATATCTAAAAGAATGGCCGAAACTACCAAAGTTACTAAAGCAAACGTCGAGCCGCTTTGAATCATAAGGGGTAACATTACAGAAATGATAACTAAAGCTAAAGCTAATCCAGTAGCTGGTCTAACCCAACCTTTATCAGCAAGACGGCCAGCTACAGGTGCAGCGACGGCCCCAGATACCCCGACCAATGCGAACAGCGCAACTTCTTTTTGTGAAAAATGAAAAATTGGACTTGTTAATAACATAGGAACAGTTGTCCAGAATAAACTAAAAGTTCCGAACACACAAAAGTGATAGAATGCTCTACGTTGCAGTACTGGTGTCGTTTTGAGTAACTGCAACATCGATTTCAGCAGTGTTGGATATTGTGTTGTTGTCATCGGCTGCCTTGTCGGAAGTAACTTTACTAATAGAAGTGCCAGAACAAAAATTATTGCTGCGGAAAAGACGAATATAGCCCGCCAGCCCATAAACTCCGTCATAACACTTGATATTGGACGAGCTAGCATGATACCAAGCAACAAGCCGCTCATAACATTACCCACATTACGGCCGCGTGTGGCTTCGGGCGAAAGATGAGCTGCATACGGTACTAGTACTTGAGCAGCGACTGAGCCTAATCCGATAAACAGTGAAGTTACAAGAAATAACGTAGCACTTTTAACTACAGCAGCAATCGCCAACACGACTGCAGTGAAAAGCAATAACGTAACAACAAGTTTTCGGTTTTCAAGGATATCTCCCAGAGGAACGATAAATAACAATCCGATTCCGTAACCAATTTGAGTCAGCGTGACGATAAGGCCCGCTGCGCCAGAAGATAATCCGAGTGTAGAACTGATAGGTCCTACTAAAGGCTGCGCATAATAAAGATTAGCAACAATCACGCCACAAGCTATGGCAAGAATGAGTATAATCCACGATGAAGCTGGTTTCTCTATTTTTGATTTTGTGATTGAACTCATAGAAAACTCTCCCTCAGTTTTTTTGGGTCTCAATTCCGGAATGATCATTCCAGTAATCGCAAAAAAATTATTTATAGCATCTCAATTACTGTATTCATCATGTCATAAATAATTTTTTTGTTGTTTTTCACCTTGGATACTACTTTGATACTATGATTTAGATTAAGCAATAAATGTGATAAAGCCTTAATATCTTTCTCTGCGTCGATTTCTCCCGTCTGCTGCCCTTTACTTAATAGTTCATAGAAAGCCTGTTCTAATTCCTCAAAGCTGTCTCGTATCAAATTGCTTAGTTGTTCATCCGGTGAATCCAAGCCAATGCTTGCTTTTGTAAGCAAGCATCCTTTCGGCAAATCATCATCAAATGCAGAAGAAATATGCCAATCAAAATACTGCTGTATTCCGACTTTCGCAGATGGCGCATTTACCAAGAGGTTGCGTTTATTTTGATTGAATTTTTTGTATTGGTGTATTGCCTCAATATAAAGTGTCTGTTTGTCCGTAAAAGTTTCGTACAAACTTGATCTGCTTAATTCCATAGCTTTTAACAAATCCGGTATACTTGTTGCATCGTACCCTTTTTCCCAAAATACTAACATTGCCTTATGGAGTACACGCTCCTTGTCAAACTCTTTTGAACGTCCGATGGTAAATTCCTCCTTTCAATAAGAATACTATAATATTTCCGGAACGATTAGTCCAGTATTATTTTTTCGACTCAATACTACGGGCGATCAAAATCTTCTCCGCTTGCCTTACCGACATATATGCGGTGAGCTTATAACCTTCAGAATTATAAAAACATTTATGAACGGCAGGGGTTGTTCCACCCTACCGTTTGTATAAGCCGACTTATGATTATATTGATAAAATTACATTGATGTAATTGCTAAAGCTAATCGCAATAAATCCAACTTTTAATATAACCATATAAAAAAAATAGCTACTGCACGTTCGCAGTAGCTGTCTCTTTTTACACATCATATTTTTGATGTATTTCATCCTCGTATCGATTGTAACGATGTTTAAATAGCTTAAATAAGTGTGTCACAAGCACTTTAATAATAGCATAGCCTGGAATACCTAAAATAACACCCGGTACACCAAACAAAGAACCAGCCGTTAATAACACGAAAATAATAGTTATTGGATGGATACTAAGTGATTTACCCATAATTTGCGGAGAAATGAATTTCCCTTCTATCAACTGTACGACCGTCCACACTATGGCTAGCTTAATAAGCATGAATGGTGATGTTACAAGAGCAATAATGACCGCTGGTGTAATGGCGATAACTGGACCTAAGTATGGAACAACGCTCGTAATCATAGCAAGGAACCCTAGCAATAAAGCATATTTCATACCGATAATTAAAAAGCCAATTGTCACCATGGCACCTATGCACATTGACACTAAAATTTGCCCTTGAATATAGGAACTTATTTGCTTGTCCATGTCATGGAAAATTTCGTGTACTTCTTTACGCATACGTGGCGGGCATATTTTTAAAATAAAGTTTGGTAGTTTTTCGCCATCTTTAAGTAAGTAAAATAAAATAAATGGCACCGTTACTAATGACAGAACAATTCCTGTTAAGGCTGAAACAAAGCCAGTAATACCAGAAGCCACGCCTTGCGCTAAATTAGCAGCCGTATCTTTTACTGTCTCCACCATATCCGTAGTAAAATTTTTCACCATTGCATCATAGTTTAAATTAATTTTATCTAGGTACTCGTTAATACGTGCATTGTTCAGGAAATCAGCAATATTTTGTGTAAACGCCATAAAATATCCTGGGAATTCCTGCGCTAAATTAGTAAACTGATCTCGTAAAAACGGATAGACAAGTACTACTAATAACGTAATAATACCAATCAAAATGATGTATAGAAGAAAGATACCCCAAACTCTTGGGATACGCCATCTTTCGAATAGCCCTACGATTGGGCGTAATAAATAATACCCAATAATGGCAAGTACCCCCGGTAGAATAACTACCTCAAATAAAACTTTAAGCGGGGTAAATATAAAGGAAACTTTTTGGAACATAAAAATAACGCATGCTAGCAATAATAAAATTATCAGTGTAAAAAATAAGTTTTTACCACCTAAAAAGCGAATGAACTTCGTTGAAAAGAAATTCGAACGCTCTTTTGGTCTTTCTTTCTCCATCTACTCACCCCAATACAAATCCTATATCCATATAGTACAGGATAATGTTGGATTTTGCGAAAAATCACTCTAGGGAAATGCCTAAAAAATTACGTAAAAATTCTTTATTTTTCTCTACATTAATAACAATTGAATCACCGACACCACTAAAGCTTTTGAAACTATAACTACCTTCAATTGGAATAGTCGCTTTTTCAATTTTGACTTTACCTTTCGACACCATTTTCAGCACTTGTTGAATCTCTCCTGAAGATGAATAATCGGTTGTGACATAACCTTGTGCTGCACCAACGAATTTTGGTAAGTTCAACATATTTTGAGGTGATAAAACTTCATTCTTTAACGCTTCGATAACCTTTTGCTGACGTTCTACCCGACCAAAATCTCCTTTTTCATCGTGTCGGAATCGGGCAAAACCAAGTAATTCTTTACCGTTTAAGTTATGCACACCTTGTTTTAATGAAACCCCAATTTTTTCAGACATATCCTTGTCTACATTCATTTCAACTCCATTTGGCGCTAAAATATCTACAAGAGATTCAAAATTTTTAAAATCAATAATTGCATAATGATTAATCGGCAGGCCAAACATATTACCGATCGTATCCTTTAATAATTGGACACCGCCTAAATAGTAAGCCGTATTAAGCTTATAGGATTTATAACCTGGAATATCTGCATAAATATCTCGCATTAATGACACAAGCTTCACATCATTTGTTTTCTTATTCCAAGATAATACCATCATTGTATCTGTACGTGATTTTTCTTCACCACGTGTATCGATTCCTAATAATAAATAATTTTCAACATCGCCTTTTACTGCATCACCTTTAAAATCCTCTTGGGCTACCTTTGTATCACTTGCCATTTCTAGTCCACTGCGGTATTGCATAACGGAATAACCTACAATAACAATGATACAAAGTAATAGCAATGTGAACAATGCTCTCCCTTTACGCAAGCGACGTTTTTTTGGACGTTGTGAGCGTCTTGTATAATCTTGCTCTTCCATAACTGTTAACTCCTCTATTTTTTATAGTTAATGTAACGATTCCATATAAAGAAAGGTTCATTTTATATTATATAATGAATCCTAACAACAACTATTTATAGGTTATTTTACACCCTATTTGCCAGTTATGAACAAAATAATGCTATAATATTTTCACGAAAGAAAGGATGATGTACATGATTGAGAAAGCTACGTTTGCTGGCGGTTGTTTTTGGTGTATGGTAAAGCCATTTGTTGAGTGGGATGGTATACATAAGGTCACTTCGGGCTACATGGGTGGCCATTTAGACAACCCTACTTATGAGGATGTCAAAAAAGGTACTTCTGGCCATTTAGAAGTCGTCGAAATTGAATTCGACCCTAACATTTTTAGTTATGAGCAGCTCCTTGATATTTACTGGATGCAAATCGACCCAACGGATGCGTATGGTCAATTCCATGACCGTGGTGAATCATACACAACGGCAATCTTTACATATTCAGAAGAGCAAAAGCACATTGCAGAAGCTTCCAAGGAAAAACTAGCAGCAAGTGGTCGCTTTGATAAACCTATTGTAACCACAATTCGCGATGCCAAGCCCTTCTACCCTGCAGAAGATTATCATCAAGACTATTATAAAAAAGAGTCGGAGCATTATCAAAATGATCGAGCACTTTCTGGTCGAGATCAGTTCATCAATAAGCATTGGGAGAAATAGCCCACTTTAATCATTTAGTTCGATAGACGATTCACTACCTTGACTCAATATAACCGCTTTTATTCATTTCTAATTAGATGAAGATCTCAAGCTAAAAAAGTCGAATTCTCGTACGCGAAAAATTCGACTTTTTTACATTAATGCCCGTAAAACATATGATTAAAAGCTTCTGATCTTTCTATAACGTGTATAAAAAATAATAAATAGCCAATACTATTTAAGATTTCACTTCAAATCCAATGACAAGGAGGGTTAACCCGATGAGTGGGGCTGACCGGTAACTCAGAAGGACCATCAAAGCTGAATAAAGCTAAAGCACAGTTGTCTTAAAAAATTTTAAGATGAATGCGGAAGCGAGGCAGTGTGTCATGGAGCACTATAAGTAAGTGAGAATCAGCCCGGAATAATAATTATTCCGGGTTATTTTTTTGTTTAATCACCTCTTTATACTTTATATTGTGTCGTCCCTCATGTTACTTTTGGTTGCTGCCGCTACGCTTTCACACAAAAATCTGCTGGCCTATACACAAAGCCGACCCTAGACCCGTTGTAGCGAAAAAGCGACAACTACAATTATGCCCAGTCAAAATACTCTCTCGATATATAGCCGTTTTCAATGGATTTTTTCATTTTTTAAATAACGTGTATAGAAAATAATAAACAGTTTATACTATTAAAGATTTCACTTCAAATCCAATGACAAGGAGGGTTAACCCGATGAGTGGGGCTGACCGGTAACTCAGAAGGACCATCAAAGCTGGATAAAGCTAAAGCACAGTTGTCTTAAAGAATTTTAAGATGAATGCGGAAGCGAGGCAGTGTGTCATGGAGCACTATAAGTAAGTGAGAATCAAGCCCGGAATAATTATTATTCCGGGTTATTTTTTTGTTTAATCACCTCATTAGCAATAAAAAATTAACATTTAAAGAAAGACAGGTGTTTGAGCCTTAGGATGAATATAAAGAACAATAAGTGATGTTGAATTTCCAAGTACATCATTTAACCGAGACTATTAACCATCTTGATCAAATTGGTGTACTCTCTTGAAAAGAAAAAATAAATCAGCAAATTCTGAAAGTTAATTTGGATTAAGGATCCTGATGGTCGACTAATCGGAGCTTTGCGAAAAATAGCGGTTGTCATACTTTGTAAAATAAAAAGGAGGTGCAAAATTCTTTTGAATTAAGCACTTCCCTTTCTTCCTATATCATGTTGTTTTCAAAAAAGAGTGAAGAGCATCGAAGAAACGCTTCCCATATTTTTTGAATTTTACTTCACCAATCCCACTAACATATCGTAAATCTTCTAGTTCCGTCGGTTTTTTGTCACATAAATCACGCAATGTTTTATCAGAGAACACAACAAATGGTGGTACTTGTTCCTCATCCGCAATCTCTTTACGTAATAATCGTAAATGTTCAAATAACGGATCATTGTCAACAAGCTTACGAACAGTAACAGCTTCTTTTCGCATGACCTGTCGATTCCCGAGTAGAACTTCTTTGCCTTCCTCTGATACATAAATAGTTGGAAAAGTGCCATGTTTAACGGCAAGTACACCCTCAGCAATTAAAAACTCAATAAAGGTTGAGACATCCTTTGAGGAATATTGTCCTTTTAAAATGCCATAGGTAGACAGCCTTGCAAAGCCAAATTCCGAGACCTTTTGATTTTTGGAGCCAATTAACACTTGGGCTACCATCGTCTTACCAAATTTTTGCCCCATCCTTACAACACATGCTAATACCTTTTGTGCATCTACCGTTACATCTTTGACTTCTCGCCCATCATTACAATTACTACAACGACTACAAGGTGCCCCTGCTTTCTCGGCAAAATACGTTAAGATGGCATTTTGTAAGCAGCCTTCCGTATGACAATAATCAACCATCGTTTGTAGCTTCGCTAATTCCTGTGCAATGCGTGTTTCATCCTGCGTCTGTTCAATTAAAAAGCGCTGTGTTTGAACATCACCTGATGCATAAAGCAAAATACAGGCACTTGGCAAGCCATCACGTCCTGCTCGTCCCGCTTCCTGATAATAGCTCTCCATATTGCGTGGCATTTGATAATGAATAACAAAGCGTACATTACTCTTATCAATACCCATTCCAAATGCATTGGTCGCTACCATAATGCGTGCCTCGTCTTTTAAAAAGCGCTCCTGCTCAGACATACGCTTGTCCTCTGATAGGCCCGCATGGTATTTTGCCACAGCTTCGCCCGAGCGACTTAAAAGCTCATAGATTGCGTCTACAGCCTTTCGTGTAGCTGCATAAATAATGCCTGCTTCATTTTTATTTTTCACTAAATAGTTTTTAATATAACGCTCTTTGTTTTCACCAATTAACACCGAGAAAGATAAATTGTCGCGTGAAAAGCCGGTAATCACCGTCGATTGCTCATCAATCCCTAATAATTGTCTAATATCGTCACATACAGCCGGTGTAGCTGTTGCTGTAAGTGCTAAGACAGTTGGCTTTTGCGGCCATAATGTAAATAATTTTTGGATTGCTCGGTAACTTGGTCTAAAATCATGCCCCCACTGAGAAATACAGTGTGCTTCATCCACTGCAAGTAAAGGTACTGATAAATTCGATAATACCTGTAAAAATGTTGCACTCTCTAATCGCTCAGGTGCTATATAAAGAAGCTTTAAATAACCTGCACTCGCTAGCTGCATTGTTTCGTTCACTTCTTGC
Source organism: Lysinibacillus sp. CNPSo 3705 (assembly GCF_028674935.1). Taxonomy (NCBI): domain Bacteria; kingdom Bacillati; phylum Bacillota; class Bacilli; order Caryophanales; family Bacillaceae; genus Lysinibacillus; species Lysinibacillus sp. CNPSo 3705. The sequence continues at coordinate 40,540 of NZ_JAQZSD010000029.1, forward strand.
ACGGTTAAAGTACTATTTATATACGCGGCCGGAATATTTGCAGCACGTAATGCTTCTACCTGATCTTGCATAAGAGAAATTAACGGAGATATGACGACTGTAAGGCCATCTAGCATGAGTGCCGGAATTTGATAGCAAATTGATTTACCTCCGCCAGTTGGCATCACACAAAGACTTGATTGACCTCGTAATGTTTGTTCAATAATTGGTTCTTGTCCATTGCGAAATGAATCATAGCCAAAATGATGTTGTAGCATTTGTCTTGCTTGCTCCATCCAACTTTTCACTCCTCTGTTGTTAGGCGAATAAGCTTATACTCGCCCTGTTCATTTTTATTTATTTCATATACCATCATAGAGTTCGCAAATGCCTCTTGACCAGCAGAATTTGTTAGTACATATTCTATATTGGCACGAATAACGATAGTTTGGCCCTTTATGCTGATGTTTTTAATCGATGTATTGTAAAAACGAATTTTCGCTTGTTTAGTTGCGTAATGCGCTACCATATTATCCAGCGTGCTTTGTAAATCGTCTGAACCTACAAAAGGCTTCATGACACTAGCATCATGATTTTCAACAGCCGCTTTTAAATGCTTATAAAATGTATCTAAAAAAAGTTTTACTTCATCGGCATTATAAACAAAAATATTTTTCCCGTATTGATCAATAGCTTGCTGGACTGCTTCTTTATCGCCTTGTTCAATATATGGATTTAAGTTTTTGGATTGGGTTAGTCGATCACTTGTCTTCATAGTACCTGAGATCCATTCATCCAATAACTGTACAATATCTTTATAGGGTAATATAAACGGCTGTGATCCACCGTTTTGCTGGCGTTTAAAATAGATGCCCACAAGTTCACCATTCTCTGCTTCTAGAACCGGGCTCCCAATAAGTGTATTTTGTTTTGCATCTATGTAATAAGCTGCTACGCTGTCACTATATTTTTTAATGATGTATGGTAAGCTATCAACATAAACAGCTAACTGATTCAATTCACCTTTATAGACGTTCGGCACCTTTACCGATGCGTTATATGGTACTTCTAAAATGGCTATATTATAAGCGGTAGATATATAGTGCACCTCGGCTTCCATCAGTTTATCATTATTAAATTGCACGAGCGCAACTGGCTTGGAAGCGACGAGCGCACCATTTGTCAAAATATAGAGCTTCGTGTCTTCTTTTTTAATAATGACTCCTGCACCGATTCCGTTCTCCCCAACTACTTTTACTTCTGGTACAATTTTTTCTTGCTGCTTCGTCACAGCCTTTTCCGATTTTACATCGGTCTTTTCAGTATGAAACACCTCTGTTAATGTTTCATTTTCACAGCCCGTTAATAATAAAGCTGTTGCTCCAAGAATGAGCATTTTTTTCCGCATACATTCACCAAAACTTTCTATCAAATCTGCCTCCGCAAAGGCACGATGTTGGTCACTTTAGCATTCAAGTTCAAAGCCTAAGTTCCGCTATCTTAGTAGCGGTTATTTGTAAACCCGCAACAATAACCTCACCCTGCACCCACTTATCACCAATAGTGGTGATGACTTTTAGAGCTAAATGCCAGTTAAACATCTTTCTTTACTATCATAAACAAGGTTACAAAACGTTTCAAGTTTACATAATAATATTATTTAAGGATATTTGTTATAAGAATATTGCTCTTACCTTTTATTCATTCCGTTATACCTATAAAAAACATCTCTTTTTTACATTTGCTATGAAAAATGGCTTATAATTTGCGCTTAAAATGTTATTAATAAAAGAAGTCTTCTTACTAATATGACCGTTCATAAATTTTATAGACAATATATTGTCCATTTTATTATGATGAATTTAGACAATATATTGTCTAAAAGAAAGGACTTCTTTATGAACAATGACTTATTTCTAATGCAACAAATATATTCAGCCCTCTTTTCTGTTGGCAATAAAATTCAAGTACAATCCGATCAATATTTAGAAAAACTAACATCTAGACAATTTATGGTTATTTTAGCTATTGCCCATTTACCTGAAGATCAAGCATCGTTCAACAATATTGCAAGAAAACTAGGAACGACTAAACAGAATGTAAAACAGCTAGTCACTACTATGAAAAATAAAGGCTATGTCGAAATTGCCCCTAGTCAGCATGATAAACGTGCGGTCAACACGACGATTACTACGTTTGGTAAACAAGTAGCGTTAGAGGCAGGAGAAAAAGGAACATATTTTTTAGCGGATCTTTTTAAAAATTTTTCTACTAATGAGCTCGAAACAATGTGGACGCTATTAAAGAAGTTATTTAGTTTTGATGGCGAAGAACAAGATGGTTTTGAAGAGCACAGTAACTTGACAATGGATGAAAATCAAATGGACGTTCAGCTACAGGTTTTAAAGGAGTTTGAAAGACGAAGAAATCATATAAAGGGAGAATGAGAAATGAACAATAAATTCGAGAAGTTAATTAATAGTGAAGAATATGTCTCGGTTAACGGTGTAAATCATTATTTATTTCATTCAGGTACTAATTATGATAACCCAGTATTGCTTTATTTACATGGTGGTCCTGGTAGTGTTGAATCTCTTTTTGCCCATGCTTTCCAATATAAAATAGAAGAAACGTTTACGATTGTACATTGGGATCAGCGTGGTGCTGGAAAAACGCTTACTAAAAACCCCGATAAGTACCCTTCAATTGATGTCATGCTAGAAGATTTATATGGAATTATTCAATATTTAAAGCAGAAATATAATAAAGAAAAGATTGTTTTACTCGGAAGGTCTTGGGGCACTATTTTAGGAAGTATATATATCAAGCTATATCCTGAAGATATTGCTTATTATATTGGCGTGGCACAAGTTGTCTCCCTTCTTGAAAATGAGCGTGTTGCTTATGCAAAAATGAAGGAACAAATAGTAAAGGCAAATGATAAAAAAGCTTTAAAAAAGCTTGAAGCTATAGGAACTTATCCAGGAGAAAAAATAATATTTGATCGTGAGTTTTTAAAGAAATGTAGGAAAATCCGAAAACTTCAAGGGCTATATGGTTTAGCTGTGAAGAGTGATCTTCCTGTTTTTATATCAGCGTTTAAAAGTCCTATTTTTAAGTTATCGGATCTTTTCGCATTTTCGAAAGGACTAAAAGCAAATAGCAAAATCCATGAATTTTTAGGAGACTTTGACCTGGCGGCAGACTCCTCAGATTATAAAATTCCCATTTATTTCATTTTAGGTGGGGATGACTGGCAGGCTCCCTACGTTATTGCCGAAGAATACTTTAGTAAAATTAATGCTCCCCATAAAAAATTATTTATCATTCCAAATGCCGGTCATAGAATTATGATGGACCAAACCAACTTGTTCTCAGAAACATTACTTCAGATATATAACAATGAACATTGTACGGAGGCGTCTAGATCTTATAAAAGTTCATCATAAAAATGTGAACTAAAAGCCGATTATGGAGCTTTTTAAAAAAAGACATGCTCGTACATTTAAGCATGCCTTCCCATTATTTTTTCTTAAGCATAAATGTAGTAGTAATTATGCCAATCATTAATAGTAAAAAAATTAAATAGGTAAATGTATGGTTTCCAGTCACATCATAGCAATAGCCGATTAGTATTGGGATAATGGAGCTTATCATAAAGCCTCCTGAAAGCACCATAGATGACCAGCTATTTGCCTCCTCGTCATTTCTTGCCTCATCCAGTGGTAGCAATAAACCAATTGGAAATAAGCCGCTTAATACGATACCTATTATGAAAACGGCAATCCATAACAAAGTCCCTGAGCCTAACCATAGCAACACAAAGCCAATCACGCCTAAGCCCCCTAAAGAAAAGAGCCAACCGATTCGACTGAACCATTTTTCCATTAGTATAGGAACCAAAATATTTCCAACCATTTGTACAATAGACATAAAAGTTAGCATAGAGCTTGCTGCGACAAGAGAAAAGCCCTTATCCTGTAATATCGGTGCTAGCCAAGACATTATTGAGAAGAACAAAGATGTTTGTATCCCAAAGTAAATTAAAATGGTCCAAGCACGTGCATTTTTCCAAGGATTTCGTGCTGCATTTTGTGTCAATACACCTGTCTCTACCCGCTCTTGATTTTGTATTGCTAGTAACCATATACAAAGAGCAATAATTGCAAGTATTGCCCAACTACCAAGCGCCATTGTCCAGCTCTCATGAAAATGATTAAAAAATGTTATGGTTAGTGCCGCACTCAATGTTGCCCCTGTTCCTATTCCAAATGAATAAACACCTACCACGGTTGTAAAACGATTCGGGAATTTTTTCTTTATATAGGCATTTAACATGGGTCCAATAAGTGCAATGGCAAATCCTGCAGCAAAGCTTGTGACTACAAGTAGTATATAACTTTCTTTTAAAAAGCGTAGCCCATTTGCAAATGCCAGGATCATTATTAAAAGCGTAATAGCTGTTTTTGTTCCGAGTTTCCTTTGAATAGGTACCGCAAATGGTGCAAAGAGACCCATACAAAACACCGGAATAGATGTTAAAAAGCTCATTTTTGTATTTGATATATGGAGTGATTCCAAAAGTACATTAAATAGTGGTCCTATCCCTGTGACTGCCGGGCGCATATTGAGCGCAACGAAGAAAATACTAACAACCACAAGTACCATAGAAACACGCCATTGCTTGTTCTCCATACTTTCTAAATACCTTCTCTCTATTGATACGGTTAAAAATTCAACAAAATTTGTTAGACCTTAGAATTCTCACTATTTCCTTTTACCATTTTTTCTAGTATCGGTCAATTTAATGGTAATATTAGGAAAAAAATATAAGACATAACGGCAGCTTACGATACTTACATTTTTTTTGGCGCTGCAATGCCCAATAATGCTAACGATTCTTTTAAAACAATGGCTACACAATGACAAAATGCTAATCGTGATGTTCTCTGGCTGTCATCAACCAATATTTTATTTTGAGCATAATATTTATTAAATACACGCGCTAATTGTAAGGCATATTTAGCAATTTGTGATGGATCTGCTTGCTCAAAAGCGTTGACAATTACATTCGGAAACTGTTCCAGTAGTAACACAACTGGCCATGCTTGCTCCCCTAATGCTTCAAACGATACTTCGTAACTATGTTTATTTGCTTTTTCCAAAAGAGTTGAGATACGGGCATACGTATATTGTATATAAGGCCCTGTTTCACCTTCAAAATGCATCATTTGCTCAATCGAAAAGTCAATATCATGAAGACGATCATTCTTTAAATCATTAAAAATAACCGCTCCTACACCAACCTGACGTGCAATGTTCTCTTTATCCACTAGATTTGGATTTTTTTCCTCAATATTTCGCTTCGCCGTAGCTATCGCTTCTTTTAGTACTTCTACTAATAGAACAATCTTTCCTTTACGCGTCGACATTTTTTTACCGTCTTTTAGAATCATCCCAAAAGATACATGCTGTAAGTCTTTTGCCCAATCGTATCCCATCTTCTCAATTACGTTAAATAGTTGTTTAAAATGAAGAGATTGTTCGTTCCCTACAACATAAAATATTTTTTTAGGATCATATTGTTGTTTACGATAAAAAGCAGCTGCTAAATCACGTGTAGCATAGAGCGTAGCACCGTCTGTTTTAGTGATTAAGCATGGAGGCATATTGTCTATTTCAACGACATACGCACCATCTGATTGCACAAGTAGATCTTTTTCTTTCAATTCTTTAACAACAGCAGTCATTTTGTCATTGTAGAACGCTTCCCCAGCGAAAGAATCAAAGTTTATCCCAAGCAATTGATAAATGGTTTTGAATTCTTCGAGTGATGCATCTCTAAACCATTGCCAAAGAGCTAAAGCCTCTCCATCACCATCTTCTAATGCTTTAAATGCGGCACGCCCCTGTTCATTGAGTGTTACATCTTGCTCCGCTTCTTCGTGGAACTTTATATATATTTTTAACAGTTCCTCTATTGGAGCAGCTTCAATTATTTTTTGATCGCCCCATTTTCGATAGGCAACGATTAACTTACCAAACTGTGTACCCCAGTCACCTATATGATTTATACGAATTGCTTGATAGCCATTTTTCTCAGCAATATTCGCCAAAGCATTCCCGATCACTGTTGAGCGTAAATGGCCCATGGAAAAAGGCTTCGCTATATTTGGGGAAGAAAAGTCTAAAACTACATTCCCTTTTGACTCCTGATGAGTCCCGTATAAATTTTCTTCTTTTACTATTTGGCAAAGTACTTGATGTGTAATCGTTGGCTGATGGTAAAATATATTGACATAGCCACCTACTACTTGAACTTCTTGTATTAAATTACAGCTTAAATTGTGTTTTATGTCGGATGCGATACTGTTTGGAGATTTTCTTAATTTTTTTGCCAGTGTAAAGCACGGGAATGCTACATCTCCTAAGCCCAAATTTTTCGGTCTTTCTAGTAGATCTTGAATGTCATTAACAGATAACTCATTATTTAATGCCACAGCGATACTTTTCGCAATTTGTGTATGCATATTCATTCTCCTCTCAATAAAAAAAGCCCCCATCTCTAAATATAGAGACGAGAGCATAGTTATCCCGTGGTACCACTCTAGTTGCCATATAAATATGACCACTTTCCATTGTTAACGAGGTGACTCCCCGATATTCTCTACTACTCATTCGAGAACCTTCTCCAAAGTGCGTTTCATTTATGGCTGCTGCATTAGGCTCACACCATCCCTAATTCGCTTTCCAGTAGCTCCATAAACTACTCTCTTTTTCATCGAATTTGACTGTAATTTCAAAATATTCTACACGAGCTACTAATTATTGTCAACAGTCTTTTCGGAAATATCAAGAAGTAAATGTATGTTTACCTTAAAAATGTTCTGCTGAATAATTAACAATAACACTTTTTTTAGCTCGCCAAACATTTCGCACCTTATTTTTCTTGATGTCATAGTACGAGAGTACGCTCTCCTTAGGTATTTCCAAAATACTATAACCCTTTTTTTCATCAATAAAACTAGATAAGAAATAAAACCCTTCTTTTTTTTCATCGAATTTAACAGAGCGAATTTTTGAATAAATATTACTACTATCTAGTAAGTGCTTTACTTTTTTTTGTTTTGATATCTATTTCAACAACATGCGAAATAGGACTGTCTATAGCTTCATCATAGCTGATAATTACAGAGTTAGCATCTGGTGCCAATGATGCGCCACTAATAAATCTTTCTACATCGGCTATATGTTTCTTTTTTTGTCCTTCCATATCATAAATATCTAAACTGTATTTGGTCGGTTGTAATTTCGTTTGATTTTTATTAACCTCGTCAAGTTTTTTCTGATCTTCGTCCTCGGAGAAAGAAACCACAATTAATTGATTATTGTTCGGGTTATAATTAAAATCTAAAACACTGCTATCCTTGTTGTCTTCGTCCCATATTTGTATTTTCTGCGTATCAAGATTATAGGTAGCCATATGAAAATTTTTAAGTTCATCTCTTAATAGCACTCTCATAAAGATAATTCTTTGCGCTTTGTCTATTTGGATAAAGTCAACGTTATGAAATACAGTGGTTAATTGTTTCATTTGATTCGTGTTTAGGTCATTTTCAAATAATTGTATTGTATGATCTGAAATGCCATCAGCAAAATACAATATATTAGTACGTTCAGAATAAGCGAAAGCAGTAAAATCCGTCGTTTCCTTACTAAATAGTACTTTACTTTTATTTTGACTCTGATCAAAATGATAGAATGTAAACTTCAAACTTTTAGGATCAAACACATTGATATAAAGTTTAGATTCTGAGGGAATATGATCATCAATTGAAAATATTTTTTTACTAAAGACAATGCAAATCATTACGGTAATTATCAAAATTAATGTAAGTCTCTTCAAGATCCCCTCCCTTTCTACTATAAAGTTGCTATTTCGCCCTACTATTTAATGTACCCCTCATCCTTACCTGCTAGAACTCTTCCTAAAGGTTATTTAGCTTACGAGTACTCACAACACATTTACACTTCTTTTTATATAATAAAAGTAAAACCAGTATTATTTGGCAATCGTCTAATAAATGAACACGTAAGGAGGTACGATATGGAGGAAACAATAACAGCAAGCGGTTTATCACGAGATCAGGTGATTGAGGAGTTAATGTCCAATTATGGCCAAGCGATTCTGCAGCTTGTTTATACATATGTACATGATACTGCTCTTGCTGAAGATTTGACGCAAGAGATTTTTATCAAGTGCTATAAGACTCTCTCAACATATCAGGGGCATGCCAGTTTGAAAACTTGGTTATGGCGCATTGCTATTAATCATTCAAAGGACTATATAAAGAGCTGGTACAAGAAAAACGTCGATGTTATCGAAACGAATGTGTTAGAGGAAACGTTAGAAACGAGCGATTTGCTTGAGCAAGTTGTGAAAAATAGTGAGGACGAGGCGTTATTTGACTTAGTAATGGCACTCCCCGTTAAGTATCGTGAACTTATTTATTTTTATTATTTTGAGGACTATTCGATCCAGGAAATTTCTAGCCTTTTATCATTGAATAACAATACGGTGAAAACAAGACTTCGTAAGGCACGTTCCTTGTTACAAAAAGCGTTAGGAGGGAATCCATTTGACGGAAACACGTTTTAAACAAGCTATGAAAAACCAATTTAAAAAGATGCAATTTACAGAGACGCATAAGGAAGCTGTGCGCAAAGGCATTCATGAGGAACTTTCGGATCAGGTGCTGTTACCAATACTACAAACGATGCGCTCAGGTTATGAGATTACGCAACTTCTATATACAAAAAACAAAGAGATAGTTAGTTTAAATGAAGGGATCATCTATGCTTCGCTGCATCGCCTTGAACAGCAACAACTCATCATAAGTGAATGGTACGGGAACGAAAAGCGATATATTCTTTCACGTAAAGGCGTTAAAGTCCTGACAAAGCTTAACAAAGAAACAGACAAGCTCCCTTCACTTCAGCTATTACTGAAGGAGGTACGCTATGCGAACGATTAAAGAATTTATTCAACAAGTAAAGGGTCATATCCGGAACAAGGAGGCACATGAAGCTGTTGAAAAGGAGTTAACCTATCATTTAGCGAAGTCAAAACAGGCTTGGCAGGAAAAGGGCTATAACGATGCCGTTGCGGAACAACAGGCTGTAAATGAAATGGGTAATGCGACAAATCTCGGCGTCTCACTCAATCAGATTCATCAGCCGAAAATCGATTGGCTACTCGTTGTTCCATTTGTGCTGGCAGCGATGTGTAGCTTTTTACCGCTCCTACCAGCTGAGCTCTCGTTACGACATTTTATCATGCGTAATGTCGTCATTGTTATTGGTGGAATTGCTGTGACAATTTTCTTAACGCGACTCGATTTCCGCAAGCTAGAGCGCTATTCCACGCATATGTATGTACTAGGATGTCTCGTATTTCTTATTATCTTAAATGGTAATCAAATGATGAATGATGTGATCTTTTTTCAGGCAGGTCCCCTTGAACTTAAAGGTTGGATGACATTGCCTCTCTTTTTAATAGCATTTGCTGGATTTTTTGCTAAACAAAAAAAATCATTATGGTGGTTGCTCATTCTTTATTCTATCGGTGCATATTGCTACATACGATTGCCGGACTTTTCATTATTCTGTACGTACACGGTGATTGTTGCCATATTATTTTATGCGAGTAGCTTTTCTCGCAAACAAAAGCTAGCCTGTACCATAGCTTTTAGTTTCCTATTTGTTGCCTTAATAAGCTACTTAATGGTTGTGCCTTTAGCCCCCTATAACTTCTCGCTGGCTCGAATGAAGACTATATATACACCAGGTTTAGAAGATAATGGTGTATCCTATATTTCAAACGTGATGAAGAACCTCACATGGTTTGGCAACAGCAAGGTAATATGGGAGATTGAGGCACATACTAATTATGTATTACTGACGATTTTACAAACGTATGGAATTATTGCAGGAGTAGCCGTTGTATGTCTTCTTGGCTTCATCATTTTCCGTATAGCATACACACTAGCCTCCATTCATAACGAATACGGTCGTTTATTAATTGTAGGTGGCCTTGCCTATGTCACAACGCAAATTATATATCACATACTTATGCTTTTCGGACTTGTCCCCCTCATGTCAATGCCAATCCCATTCATTAGTTATGGTGTTTTTCCAATGCTACTTGGCAGCGTTGCTATCGGCTTGACGCTAAGTATTTATCGAAGAAAATCATATATTTAATGTTTTTAAGCAATTTAAAGTAACCTTTTACCAATCTATCTATAAAAGGTTACTTTATTTATAGAAAATTAATTGTCCCTTAACTATATGTCTCTTCATTATGTGAGAATTTATCAAAAAAATTACCCAATTACAGGTAGTTAAATTTCATTAAGTATCGATATTATTTAGGTAAATAAACAGGTTCTGTGTACATGAAAACTGATATAAATATGCCCACAGTTACTACAAACAAGGCAATTTTCTGTAATAATGAAAAGTCTCGGAATTTTTTATTTTGAAAAGCAAGATCAGCAATTATCGTTAATAGAAAAGCTACAAACAAAACCTCCAAAGCTCTATTAAGAAATGAAATATTGTATATAGCAATTGCTATAATTGCTATTAATGAAAAGATAAACTGCCTAAAATATTTGTTTCTTAATAGCATTTCATCACCTCCACATCCCCTTGTATTACCAAAAAAGTATTTACATTTGATATATATGCGAATAAAACTTTGAATATTTACCTTAAGAGGGAATCATGAGAAGTTTACTTTTATTGCTAGTATGATGGCAAATTTAATCAAAAGTAGGGATGAGGAAATAATGTAGTAAACTCATGCCCTTCTTACTAGAGAGGGCTTTCATTATTATTACGCGTTCGCGTTCTTTACCTTAGTGACGTTAAAATACATATAAAAGTAGCTGATTTGCATTTTCACACTCTCCTATTCCACTCAAACACCCGAGAACCAATAACACAAACGTTGATTTAATAATGTTTATAGACTATGGTACATATTTCATGATATACTAGTGCCATTGTGAAAAAAGGAGGAACTTGCATGATTCAAGTAAGTAATGTAGGTCTTCGCTATGGCGATCGTAAACTATTTGAAGACGTAAATATAAAATTCACACCGGGGAATTGCTACGGTTTAATCGGAGCAAATGGTGCTGGTAAATCAACATTTTTAAAAATTCTTTCTGGTGAAATTGAAGCACAAGAAGGTCACGTATCGATGGGTAAGGACGAACGTTTATCAGTCCTTAAACAAAACCACTTTGAATACGATGAATTTAATGTATTAGATACAGTTGTTATGGGGAACAAACGTCTTTGGGAAGTAAAATCTGAAAAAGACGCTATCTATGCAAAAGAAGACTTTTCTGATGAGGATGGCATGCGTGCTGCTGAATTAGAGGGTGAATTCGCTGACCTAAATGGTTGGGAAGCTGACTCAGAAGCAGCAACATTATTAAACGGATTAGGGATTGGCGACGAGCTTCACTATATGCTAATGGCTGACCTTGAAGGTTCTGACAAAGTAAAAGTATTATTAGCACAAGCTCTATTTGGTAAGCCAGACGTTCTACTACTAGATGAGCCTACCAACCACCTTGACTTAAAAGCAATCCAATGGTTAGAAGAATTCTTAATTAACTTTGAAAATACGGTTATTGTCGTTTCCCATGACCGTCACTTCTTAAACAAAGTATGTACACATATTGCTGACCTTGATTTCTCTAAAATCCAATTATATGTTGGTAACTATGACTTCTGGTATGAGTCTAGCCAACTAGCACAAAAAATGATGGCAGACCAAAACAAGAAGAAAGAAGAAAAGATTAAAGAGCTACAAGCATTCGTTGCTCGTTTCTCTGCGAACGCTTCAAAATCAAGCCAAGCCACTTCTCGTAAAAAAATGTTGGATAAAATCGAGCTAGACGACATTAAACCTTCTAGCCGAAAATATCCGTTCATCAACTTCCAAACTGGACGTGAAATCGGTAATGATGTGTTAACGGTGGAAGGCCTTACAGCAAGCAATGAAGGCGAAACACTATTTAAAGATATTCGCTTTTCAATGAACAAAGAGGATAAAATCATTTTACTTGGTAATCCAATGGCAAAAACGGCTCTTCTTGATATTCTAATGGACGAAAGAAAAGCAGATGCTGGTACATTCAAATGGGGCGTAACAACATCTCAAAGCTACTTTGAAAATGATCACGATAAATACTTCGAAGGTTCAGAGAAATCATTAGTGGAATGGTTACGCCAATATTCTCCTGATGATGAAACAGAAAGCTTCTTACGCGGCTTCTTAGGTCGTATGCTATTCTCTGGTGAAGAAGTAAAAAAATCTCCTTCCGTTTTATCAGGGGGCGAAAAAGTTCGTTGTATGCTATCAAAAATGATGCTTGCAACAGCAAACGTTATTTTACTGGATGAGCCAACGAACCACCTTGACCTTGAGTCAATCCAAGCATTAAACGAAGGACTTATGCGCTTCAAAGGTGCAATGCTCTTCACATCTCATGACCATCAGTTCATCCAAACAATTGCAAACCGTGTCATCGAAATCCGTGAAGACGGTACAATTTTAGATAAACTATTAACTTATGATGAATTCCTAGAGTGGAAAGATAGCCAAGGCTTAAACTAAAGAACAAAACAGGGTTCTCCTATTCAAAAAGGAGAACCCTGTTTTTTTAAATTCGCTTTTCTTGTCAAAGTATGATCACTATTACTTTGACGTGGTTGTCATTGCTACTTCCACTTGGGCATCTGACATGCGTTTATTTTCTTGTACTTTCTCGTCAGTTTCTTCATATTGAGTAATCATCCGTGTATCTGGTGAAAATACTGCAAGTAGCAGTGATAACAATAGCCCCGCCATCATTAAACCACCAAATAAATATGGTGATGCCCCATATTCTGTTGCTAAAGATGTCCATAGCATTGGTCCAAAACCGACGATTGCCGCAGCGATTTGATAGCCAAAGGATAGCCCCGTGTATCGAACATTCGCAGGGAATAATTCAGAGAAAAACGTACCTTGAGTCGCAAAAATGGCTGCCCAGACGACACCAAGTAAAATGATTTGCAATATAAAGAAATTAGTTGAATTAATTGGAATCATTACGAAATATGGAATTGCTAGTAGTAGCATTGTGATAAGGCCGCCAATATAAATTTTCTTTCGACCTATAAAATCTGAAAAATACCCAACAAGTGGAATTGTGACAATCATTGTTGCACAGCTTAACGTTAGAGCAAATAACGCGACATCCCTTGTATAGCCTATATACGTAGTTGCATACACCAATATAAACGACATTAAAAACACATTAAAGAATCCATCCCCTATTTTTAATCCAATAATGCGGAGAATATCTTTTTTGTTATATTTAAAAGCTTGGACAATTGGTAATTTAGCTAATTCGCCATTGTCTTTTTTACGTTTAAATTCTGGTGTTTCTTCAATCCCACTTCGAATCCAGATCGCCAGTACTATTAAAACTGCGCTAAATAGAAATGGTAAACGCCAACCCCAGGCCATAAATTGCGCTTCTGTCGTTAATGAAGAAATAAGTGTAAAACTAAATGTCCCTAACACTAAACCGATTGGAACACCTAGCTGTGGAATAGAACCAAAAAAGCCACGTACACCCTTTGTAGCTGATTCAGTAGCTAGTAACACGGCACCACCCCATTCACCACCAAGTGCAATCCCTTGAATAAGTCGCAAAATTACTAATAGCGTTGGCGCGAGTAACCCCACTTGTGCATACGTAGGTAATAAACCTATCAAAAAAGAACTACCGCCCATTCCTATTAACGTAAGCATAAGCGATGCTTTCCTTCCGACACGATCACCCATATGTCCAAAAATTAAACTACCAATTGGACGAGCTGCATATCCTGCTCCAAACGTAGCAAATGCAATTAAAATCGAGATTGCTGGATTAGTCGAAGGGAAAAAAAGTGTTGTAAAAACTAATCCCGTTGCAGTACCATACAAATAAAAATCGTACCATTCGATGACTGATCCTGCTAAACTTGCTAATAATATCTTCACATTTTTCAAAAAATCCCTTCTCTCTACAGTCAATTTTTTATGTCATTCGTTTTAACTAAAACTAACGTTACGTAAAACGTGTTTTTGAATTTTTCCGACAGATGTACGTGCCTTAAATTTTGCGAGGCGTTCTCGACATACGCTATCAAATCCTCTTCATAATGACGGCTGCTTCATATACTAATCGATGCTCTGTTAGTATACTCTTCACTTCTCGCTGCCACATTTTCACCTGAACGTTTAATCATATCCTTTATACGATCTACGAAATAAAAATAACTCTCTTCAAGCAATACGAGCGTTATCCCCAGTTAATTGGTTGTTGCTCTATTCTCTCCCTTCGTTCTATTCCAAATTAAATCCATGATATCCCCCTTCTTTAACTAGTTTCATAGACTATAGTCTGTATATTAATTGGCAAAACAATTATTTGTCAATGTTTTTTCTAATAATTCAGAAAACAAAGTCATTAGTTGAATACGTTATATGCTAAAGTTAAATAAACTATCTCGTGGAAATTAGGTGATAAAGAAGATGAAAAAGACGCGAAAACTGCAGGCTCAAGAAACGAAAAAACATATTTATTTAACAGCACTTAAATTGTTCGAAACGCAAGGCTTTGATCAAGTAACAGTTGATGAAATTGTGCAAAAAAGCAAAAGCTCAAAAGGTGCTTTTTATGGTCATTTCTCGTCTAAGTACGATATTTTCCTAGAAAAATTTAAAGAAATTGATCATTTTTACGAGGAATTTATAACTACACTGCCCACCAATCTTTGCTTCAAGGAAAAGGTTATCTCCTTAATTGATGCACAAATGAAATATTTAAAAGATGATTTAGGAATGGATTTAATGCGTTCTGTTTACAAAAGCGGCTTAATTGAAAACGACGAAAACTTCTTTTCCTATTCTGAACGAGAATTGTATAAAATTTTACACTCATTTATACAAAAAGCTATTAAAGATGGTGAATTATCTGTACAAATAAATGTTCAACAAACCGTCATTTATATTAGTCGTTGTATGCGAGGTTCCCTTTATGACTGGTTAGTCTTTGGTAGAGATTTTGACTTATTACAAGAAAGCAAAGACTTTATTGCAATATTTTTAGATGGTTTATTATTTAAAAAAGGGATATCCATTAAAGAGACAAGATAAGGATGGTCAAACAACATTTGATCAACAAAAATAGGCACTTCCTATCATAACTTAGCTAGAAGTGCCTTTTTTATAATTGTTACTGCCATTTTTTACTTTTGCATTTAAATGCCACCCTCCCCACCCTAGTGAGCAATGTCCTTACTTCGCTTTGCTCTAGCTTATCATCAGTTTTAGATGGTAATACTTGCAGAGTAGCTTGTGCTGACCACTCATGTAAAAAATCATCCACTTGGCGATACATTTAAACTCCACCCATTTTTTCTAAATTCCGGACTCTCAATACATTAAGTTTACATAATATTATTATTTCAACTCTTTTATAACCCTAACTTTTTAAATCTATATACGACTCTTTAAAAAATCATGTATAATAGCTTTTATCTTAAATTGAAAGAGGGTTTTTATGTTTTCCCCATTAAAAAAAGGCGATACCATTGGCATTTACTCGCCCTCCAAACCAGCTACAACTATTGCAACAGCTCGCTATGAACGAGGTAAGAAACGTTTGCAAGCACTTGGCTTTACGATTAAGGAAGGTTCATTAACTGGAAAAGAAGATTTTTATCGCTCTGGTACACCGAAAGAACGAGCAGAAGAGCTGAATGCACTACTTCGTGATTCCCATATCAACATGATCTTACCTACTATGGGTGGTACTAACGCTAATAGTATGCTGCCATACCTAGATTATGAAGCATTTAAGCAGAATCCCAAAATACTTATAGGTTTGTCTGATGTTACCGCTATACTTCTCGCAATGTATGCAAAGACTAGTATTCCTGTCTTTTATGGACCTTCTGTTGCTTCTACTTTTGGTGAATTTCCACCTTTTGTCCATTATACAGAGCAATATTTTAAAGATTTATTTTTACATTCATTATCAACTCCCTATACTATGCCAATCCCACCTATTTGGACAGATGACCGACTAAATTGGTTAGAAAAAACGACTGAAAAAACTCAACATCATAATTCATGGATTACAGTGCAACATGGCACTGCTGAGGGACGTTTAATAGGTGGAAATATAAATACGATGTACGGCTTCATTGGAACGCCTTACTTCCCTCTTATAAATAAAGGAGATATTTTACTTCTCGAAGATACTTCTAAAACAATTGCGGTTGTTGAGAAAAACTTTGCTATGCTAAAACTACACGGCATTTTCGACAAAGCTTCTGCAATTATTTTAGGTAAACATGAACAATATGATGATTTAGGGACCGGAAGAAAGCCTTATGATGTGTTGCTAGAGCAACTAGATGGACGTACTATGCCTATAATGGCTGATGTTGATTGCTGCCACACTCATCCCTTGCATGCTATGCCCATAGGCTTACGTATACGTGTCAATGCAACTAGCAAAGAGATTACCTTTCTAGAAACCTGGTTTTCATAACATTCGTATAACCTACATACTTCACGTATAATGAAGACAAATAGCTAAAGTAGTCTAATTTGCAACTGTCCTTTATGATGGTATTTAGCTATCACACTCAGTGGATAATGGCAACAACGCTATTTTGTAAAAATATCGACCTTATCGTATAGATCCTACAATGCTAACAACTGCGGCCCAAAAGAATTGATAAAAATTACTTGGGCGCTTTTCATTTTGGGTAAGGAGGGTTTTTATGAATGATATACATAGCTCAACAACAGATGAAGAATTGACAGAAGAAGAATTAATAGAACTTGTCCTCGCTGAACAGCAAAAGGCGCTGGCACAAGAACAAGAAGAACTACTGCAAGGTAAAAAGCCTAAAAAACGAAAGCCAATTGTCAAATGGATTGTCTGGAGTATGGCATTTGTATTATTTTTGAATACCTTTGCTCTTATCTTTCAAATTTACTCCCCTCCAGCTCTTGAATTTTTGAAGGTGTCTGCTCGGTTATCAGCGCAAGAAGATATAAAAACCTATAAAAAAGCTGTAGTAGAGATCTCTACAGGCTCTAGTAAGGGCACTGGTTTTTCGATATCTTCAGATGGACTTATTGTAACCAATGCACACGTTGTAGAAGATGCTCAATCATTATTCGTCATTTTTCCTGAAGAAGGTTTAATGGCTGCCAAGGTACTACAAAGTTTCCCTGACGTAGATTTAGCATTATTGCAGGTAGCTGGTGATGACTTACCTTCCCTCTCTCTTGCAGAAAATCCTAACTATAGCAAAAATGAGCATGTCTATTTCATTGGTAATCCATTAGCTTTTACGGGCATTGCAAATGAAGGAACATTACTGGAGTCAACTTTCGTTGATGATTGGCAGGAGCCTATTATGATGATGAAAGCTCCTGTTTATCGAGGAAATAGTGGCAGTCCTGTTATAAATGCTGCTGGTGAGGTGATTGGAATCGTCTTTGCAACTGCTAAAAAAGCTCCATATGGTCGTGTCGGTTTGTTTATTCCTGTAGAAATGCTACAACGCATACTAAGTAAATAATCCAAAAAGTTGCTTGTTTTCTAAAGAGACAAGCAAGTTATTTTGTTTACATAATAAAATTATAAGAAAATGAGAAACTGAATTTTTGACCTGTATGAATGGTAGTTTCTAAACTCTTTCATATAACAAGTCACTAGTAATCATATCTTGTAACTCTCTAATGTTCGAAGCATACAAAAAAAAGGCATCCTATATCAATAGGATGCCTTAATTTAACGAAAGTAATTTTAATTACTGAGAATTAAAGTTTAGTTACGTTAGCAGCTTGTGGTCCGCGGTTGCCATCTACAACTTCGAATTCCACTTTTTGACCTTCGTCAAGTGTTTTGAAACCTTCGCCTTGGATAGCTGAGAAGTGTACGAATACGTCGTTTTCACCTTCAACTTCGATGAATCCAAAACCTTTTTCTGAGTTAAACCATTTTACTGTACCTTGTTTCATTTAAGAAAACCTCCAAAAAATAAAAGTGAACAATATGTAATTTCTTCAACGAATGGAAAAAATTCACATATTACAAAGAGTACCGAACTAACGCGATCACTTTTTGTAATATGTGAATTCATGTTTCCGGTGAAGCAATTAAATTGTTAACCTAAGTATAACCGCCATTCATAATTTTGTCAAATAAAGAAAAATGTTTTTTTATTAATTTCTAAATTTTATTTCTATTTCCCAGATTTTAAAGCGATAATGCCGTGATATATTTGTACATCATCATCACAGGCTTCGCAAAAAACACTTTCATCTTCTGACCAGAATGCCCAATATCCCTCTTCTTTCGTAGCCTCATTATCGTATGTTAAACGGAAGTGCTGCAGCTTCGTTTGCAATGCTGACTCAAATTGCTCCTCCGTTTCAAATGTTTCATTTGATTGAATAAAAGCCTCCCAGCCTTCAAACTTCCACCAAGGCTCATAATCAGCTTTCATGTAAATGATTGTATACATATTTGCCACATTCCCTGCTGTAATAAGATATTTTCATTTTAGCAAACACATTTGAAATGTCTATTAAAACACTCTGTCATATGCTATTATTACCTTATTATTCATAAATTTTGGAGGTATTTTTTTTATGTTTTCAAGTATTCGACCTAAGGCCGAACTCGATGAATTATTAAAGCGTGGTACAAATTTAAATGCTACTGGTCGTTTTAATAAAACATTAGCATTTAACCATTTCAATGCTCAAGATGAAGAGAATTTAAAAACGCTCTACAATAAATTAAAAGATATCACGCCTTCAATGAATGCTATTTTTAATAACTATTTAAGAGAAATCTCTCTTTCCTCTCAGCTAACGATTAGTGAAGAAAATATTAATCGATACTTAAATCAATTTTTCTTAGCTACTCGTGATGATGACTATGTAGATGAAACTGTTAAATTTTTTAATTTATTTAGAAAGAATCAATATGAGCCAGGAAAGTTAATCGTCGTCTTCAATCAATTTGCATTTTATATTACTACATACATTTTACATAATTTCGGTTTAAAACCTAATAAAGCATTTGAATATATGAAATCTTTCCAATCAGCTGTTAATGTTGACCAAGAATTACTCATCGAAGTATTAACAGAACGTACTATTGAAAATGTAGTTGCTGAAATTTCTTCTTTAATGGATGTCAACGCAAAAATCATGTACATGAAAGATTTAGTATTTAGCCTAGATAAACAAAACGAAGAAATCCAGTCCTCTACCGCGGCAACTGAAGAAATTGCCGCTTCTATTAACGAGGTTGCTCGAATGTCTTCTCGTATTTCTGAAAAAACAACTGAATCTGTTGATCATGCTGTACAAGGAAAAAATGCAATTGAGCATGCCCTTTCTGAAATCTTTAAAACAGAAGAGACATTTACAACAATTGTTGAATCCTTTTCAGAATTACAAAAGCGGGTAAATGATATTGAGCATGTTGTAACATTAATAAACCAAATTGCCGATCAAACAAATTTACTTGCTTTGAACGCTTCTATTGAGGCTGCACGGGCGGGCGAACATGGTAAAGGCTTCGCCGTAGTTGCCCAGGAAGTTCGAAAGCTTGCTGAGGGAACGGTTTCAGCGCTAAGTGAAGTAACTGCAAATGTACATCATTTAAAAAGCTATTCAAACGATGTGTCAAACTCAATTACAGAAACAACTGAGATTATTAAAGATGCAACAGTAGAGGCTAAAGAATCGTTACCATTATTAAATGCGATTGTTAGTGCCATTGAAGGCATTAATCTGGATGTCACGAATACAGCTGCGATATCACAGGAACAGGCTGCAGCTATTGATGAAGTATCAGCAAGAATGATTGAAATTTCTAACCTTCAAGATGACATTCGCGAATATAGTCATAATACATCGAGTGATATTCATTCATTAGGGAAAGAAATTAATCGTTTCCGCAATGATATTATTGAGAATAATAATGTTCAGCTATCTTCTATAGCACTTTTACAATTATCAAAGGCCGATCATATTTTATGGAAATGGCGAATTTATAATATGTTCCTTGGTCTTGAAAATGTCGAGCCAAGTGATGTTTCTTCGCATACAGATTGCCGTCTAGGTAAATGGTATACATCCGCTCGCACTGTTGAACGTTTTGGACACTTACAGGAATATCGAGAATTAGACGCCTATCATTTACGTGTTCATGAATCGGCGAAGTTAGCAGCGGAAGCTTATAAGGTTGGGAATATTCAACAAGCTGAAGTTCATTTAAAAGAAGTAGATCAAGCTTCGAAGCATGTTCTCTATTTTATCAATAATTTAATCGTATATTTAGAAAAAGAACGTGTTATGCACTAAGCACCAAGGGGGTTCTCCCCTCTTAACTAGTAGGAGGTGTTAGCTTGAACAAGCGAGCGCTTATTAAATTTTTCGGTGATGTTTACGGGACTGGCTATCGTTTTTTCATTAAACAGAAAGCGATTGAACTAGGATTAAAAGGATACTGTAAACTAAATAATCAAGATCAAATTGAGGTTGAAGTAGAAGGATCAAAAAAAGCGATAGATGAATTCTTAGTATTCGTCCAAAAGGGTGTTAGCCCTCAAGCAGATTCCAATTCATTTACTTTAGAGCTTTTTGATGATTTAAAAGGTTATACACGCATGGAGTCAGACATTGTTTAGTCTGGCTCTATTGTTTTTATAGTGTAGGAAGGCTATTGGTAATGGGCGATTATTAATGAATAGCATACGGATTATTTAAAATGACGTTGCTGGGGGCAAATTTAATTAGAATTGAGGTTAAATCCTCAGTCCTTTTTATTTACCCTTCAAAAAATATTATGGGTGATCCATTGAACTTTATTGCAATGCATTTCCTAATACATGTGTGTTCGTTGCTGCATGTTCTCATTCCTCTTTTGATCTATGCTTTATTTAGTTGCTACCGCATTTAAAAGTAATTGTTTGTTATGGTCAGACATTACACGCCATTCTTTAACCGTTACTTTCATTTGCCCTCACATCCTTTCGAATTTTCGCTTCCAAACACTGTATGCAAATGGGAGCGTATGTAAGACACTTCCACGTTGATTTATCATTCAAATCCCAAAGTTCATGCGATACATCCATCGGGTTTCTTGTCATAATAAAAAGCCACATCTCATCATGAGTATGACCTTAAAGTCCTAATTATAATTCTTTAAATAGATTGCACTGCCCCGTAATTATCATCCTTATTAACTACATCACCGACATTCCGAATCAGAGCTGATAGAAATTTGTTGATGAAATACGTCATAATTATATCTCCATTTTGTTCACACAAGCTGACACACTATAAACCGAATGCCATCATAAGAAATATAATGCACAATAAAAAGCCACAATAAATTAGATGTGACTTGATATCAATATTTTATTTTGTCGTTAATGTCTCAATGGTTTTACTGTTATTACAGATCAAACATTTAGCTTTAAATTTTATACTCGATGAGAGTGATTGCAACTTACTTAAGTCGTTACTCAACTTTTCTATTTCAACTAAACCTTCACTTTGCAAAAGCCTAATTTCCAACTCAAATTTTTTTAATGATTTTTGGATTAATTCTATATCTTCCTTGTATTTCTCTAACATAATTTTAGGATCAATGAGTTCAATCTTATTGTTTGTGTTTTTTTGCATATGGTAGACTCTCCCTTTTAACCTATGAAGTCATCTTTATGGCGCAATCTTTGGTACATAAAAAATTGAAAAACACCCTAGTACATGAAAAAATTTTAACAATTGGATTTTATTAACACTATTATAAAGTTGTTTAACATATTTAACAATGTTATTTTTCATTCAAATGAAAATCAATTATGCCTCGGCTATATTGTTGCTGTCGCTTCGCTTTCGCACAGAAAACTTTTGTTGCTGTCGCTTCGCTTTCGCACAGAAAACTTTTGTTGCTGTCGCTTCGCTTTCGCTACAGAAAAAAATGCGTCTGAGATTGCCTTTAATGGTTGTATAAGAAGCTCCTTTCAGAATTCTGTGAAAGGGTACAGGTGAGTTGGGACAAGTCTATCGAATTAAAGCATTTTCAGTCTAATAAATGACTTAAAATCGGCGTGTACCACTACTCGATATGTAAGCGTATTTTGAAATCTCGAATACGCTTATTAATTTTAACGCCATGACGAGGAATCAACAACAGACGAAAAAACAATACTAATGTTTAACCTATTAAGAGAGAATAAATTGACTAACAACATGTGAAGCAATTCGCGAATTACTATAATTTTGAATACAATATATAGAATGAAATCGATTAATCCAAATAGCCCTTTATTATCTACCCGAGTAATAGATGACACAACAATGTCGGACAGTTTGTTTGACTTCTTTTTCGTCTATCCCCTTTTCTTCCTAATAAAGCAAAGGATTTTCTTGTTCTTAAGTAATATCATTGAGAAACTTTACAAATAGCAGTAAAATTTATGTAAGGATTATTATTTCATTGAAACTTTATGTCGATTATTTCGTATAAGAATATAGACATATTTAAATGCTAGGAGGAAGAAACATGCTCAGTGTCGGACAGTTTTTCTCAAGACATACCGCTAGCTTCTTAATTTCTCTCACAACTGTTTCTATCACAGCAATTGCGGCAAGTCCAGGATACTTCCTTGGTGGTATATTGTTTGCTGGAACATATGCGTCGAGTACGGCGTTATTGAAATATAGACAGAAAAAGAAATTCATGCAAATAGCAGGTATAACAAAAGAAGAATACAAACATATTGAATCACAACTTACAGCAGCCAATAAAAATATTCAAACATTAAGTCAAAACTACTTACGTGTACGTTCAGTTTCTGCATTTAAGCAATTACTTGAAATGACACGTATTTCAAAAAATATCGTGAAAATAGTTAAAACAGACCCACGAAAATTTTATAATGTTGAACAATTTTTTTATGCACACCTCCCTTCCGCTGTCGAATTAACGGATAAATATACGATGTTATCGAGACAGCCTGTGAAGGATAAGGAAATCCAACTTACATTATCGAAAACAAGAGAGACACTTACAGATTTAAATGATACGATTCAAACTGATTTAAAGGATGCGCTTTCCAACGATATTGACCATCTTCAAATGGAAATAGAATTTGCGAATCGTTCAAATATAAGACGAAAAGAACAATTGGAGTGGCGAGGCGATGATAAATGACAGCGAATGATCACGCATTTCAACTAAATACAATACAAGGTCTTTCCCCACTTGTGCAATCTTATTTAGAAACAACTCCAAATAATGAGGCGATGGCGACGTATGATACGCTATCGCCTCTTGCACAAAGTCGTGCACTTCTATACGCTAGTCAGCTTGACCTGACAAACTTCGAGTCAGTCCTGTCTTTAGGGCAAGATTCACAACGATCGCTTTCCCAATTTGCTGATCGAATGCTTGCACAAGTCAAACAAAAAGATGTCACAAAAATTGGCCAAATGTTAGACTCATTAATGCAAACATTAGACCGTGTGGACCCTAACGCATTAGAACCAAAAAAGCAGTCCTTTTTTAAAAAGATGTTTGGTAAAATTGAGCCTACTGTTAAGCAAACATTAACGGAGTTTGAACGTATAAGTATCCAGGTAGAACGAATTGGTGTTCAGCTTGAACGTGCACAGCTTCAAATGCTAAGAGATGTGGAAATGCTAGAAGGACTTTATGCACATAATAGAGGATTCTTTGAGGAGTTAGCGACCGCCATTGCAGCAGGACAAATGAAGAAGCAGCAAGCCATTGAAGTGGAGCTTCCTGAAAAAGTAACTAGTGTACAAGCAACGAAACAGCCACTAGCTATCCAACAACTTAATGATTTTGCCGCTCAAATTGAACGTCTAGATCAACGTATTTATGACTTACAAGTATCGCAGCAAGTTGCCTTACAAACTGCACCACAAATACGCATGATTCAGCAGTCTAATCAAACATTAGCGGAAAAAATTGAATTTTCCATCGTTACGCTCATTCCATTGTGGAAAAATCAGTTGGCCATGATGTTATCTATGCATATGGATCATCGCTACGCACAGCTAGAGGAAAGATTATCTCGTACAAATGATCGATTTACGAGCCCTTCCTTTGAACAGCAAGTATCGAAATTCAAGGAAACACAACATGAGCTGAAGACAGCTATTAAAGACGTCTTTGCCCTTCATACAGCTACAGAACAGGAAAAACAACAATTACAGGATGTAGCTGAATTAAAAACCTTTAAGAAGGAATGATTCCCTTTTTTCAACAAAGAAGGGTGGCTCAGAAAAATCTGAACCACCCTTTTATTTCCATTCAGCAGAAGACACCCACCTCTGAAGGTGGTGATGAATGCATATGTAGCTCCCCCTTTTCAGGGATTTCCAAACACCTACTGAATGAAAATAAAGCCTCCGGCGGATGTCACGGATTTTTAAAAGGAATGAATTGTGCAGGCACAATTCAAAATCCGGACGCAATTACGCCAAGGCAAAATTGATTATACTTATTCGAAATAATCTTTATAGTAGCCACCGATATTACCAGTGTTATCGATAATAAAAATGAACTCTTCTGTTTCATTTTTCACATCATATTGTTGCCCTACTGTTAAGACGTTTGAAACTAAATATTTTGATGCATTAGTATGCTTACAAGTAACTGTGCGTACTGTTGGAGCATCTTTCCATTTTAAATGTAACATAATCTCTCTACCTCTCTTTACTAGCACGAAGCTAATGTCTATTGCTTATTTTATAATATTTTTGAACTTTTGTGGAGAAAAAAACCATAGAAGATCATATTTTCTCCATAACTATCGTTATTTAACCATATTCATCATAAAAATTTTTAATTCGAGGTGTTCCTATGAGCTTTGGTGGTGTACCGCAATGGTTTTTTATTCTAGCCGTTGCCTTTGCAATTTGCTTTATTTTATACGCAGAATGGAATTCTAGAAAATAAGTGAGCCCAATACATTGGACTCACTGAATAACTTACGGTTTTATAATAGCGAACCTTTTTCACATAAAAATAAGGCACTTCTTGTTCAATTTTGAACAGGAAGTGCCTTATTTCTGTCTCTATTCCTTATTCATTTTCGTTTAGTAGCTTTAATATCCGTTT
>NZ_JAQZSD010000030.1:0-49692 GCF_028674935.1 Lysinibacillus sp. CNPSo 3705
AGGTCACACCCGTTCCCATACCGAACACGGAAGTTAAGCTCTTTAGCGCCGATGGTAGTTGGGGGCTTCCCCCTGTGAGAGTAGGACGTCGCTAGGCACCTAAAAAAGTCGAGGATTTATTCCTCGGCTTTTTTGTTTTATAAAATAAAAATAAAATGATATACTCATTTTAAAATTTACATAAAGAATGGACTAATCCCGACATATCCTCCGAAAAAAACGAGCAAAGCAAACTGTTTGTGGAATGTTTCGAGGGGAGAACACATTTGTGCCCGTAGAAACAAAAACGACTGATAGAATTGACGAACAGGAGAATAGAACGCCATCAAGAGAGATTCTTACAACTTGCTGGAATGTCTAAAAATAGGAAGATGCAGGCGCTAGAACAGGCGATGCTTCACATTGTATATTGCCTCAACATTTGATATATCCATCACTTATTGCTCAAAGAGTAAAGTCGGACGAGCTTTATTAGCGAATTTTAAATTGAAATTAGATCTATCACACATATCATGCTTTAATAAGGGGGAATTAAAAATGAGGCGTAACATTTTTTCTGCTTTATCAATATTTTCCTTAATAATTACACTCTTTATGTTTGGCTATGATTCATCAAAATGGTATGGTAGTTTTTTTAATTACCTTTATGATCTAAGTATATTTACGCCATTTGTGTTAGGAGGATTAGGAATAATTAGTGCAATTTTGGGTATTAAAGGCGATATTCGTATAGTTTTGATTGTACTCAATGCTTTTTTAATGTTCCTGTTCCTAGGTGCATATTTAATTGGAATCTACGGATTTCAAAATCCTTAATAAAGAACTGCAGTTTATTTTTCTGCAGTTCTTTTAATTGTCTGCGAGTAGTAACAATAATTCCTTTTTAATAGCTGGTCACGAAAAGTTGAGAATGATATTTATTAAGTAAAGGGTGACTTTTTGGGGAATAGCGTCATAGATGAGACCCTGGAGCGAGCAAGTTGAGGAAAGAAGGCTAAAAATATCACATCCAATAATTACGCCTTCGTGACTAACATCGTGCCGCTGTCGTTACATTGCACTTACGCTTTCGCATAAAAAACAATTGCTTGCCCAAGCGGCTATCGGACGCCCTTTAGGAAAAGAATGAAAATCAACTTCGAAGAGCATTTTATTAATACTCATACATACTAAAGGAACAAACTAAAGGTATAATGGAATTCATACAAGGGAAAATAATTGGAAACAAGATTGAAAGGAAGAAAGATTTGGGGAAAAAACAAATTTGGTATGAAGTAGAAGAAAACGAGTCAATTGAAGATTGTTTGGCAAGAATGCGTCGAGATGGTTATATGGCAGTGGGAAGAAAAGAAGAACCGATTTTTCACGTAGTCAATGGAGAACCAACGTATTTACGTCAAAAAATACAATTTAAAGCGATGTTATGGCAAGATTCCGAGTGATTTTTGCTTAAATCCGAACGTTTACAAATGGCTAAAATAAAATGTTCGCATTTTTGGTTGACTACAATGAAATGACTTGTTAAAATATGAGAAGGAAAAACAAATAAATCCCACATATATGCTAGAGGATTGGCTCTAGTGTCTCTACCCGGCACCGTAAATGCTGGACTATGCGGGAAAGCACTTTTGGCATGTTACGGGAAGGTTTATGTGCAGAAATGTCCATTTGCATATTCTTTTCATAATAAGTCCTCAAGTAAACTGCTTTCACGTGTATGGTAGAGAGTAGTTTATTTGAGGATTTTCTTTGTTATGAAAAAGAAAAAGTAAAGAATTGTAGTAGCTATAAAATATTTGATCATTTTTCTAACGTTAAAAAGGAGCGACAATCATGAATCCGAAAATCGGTGTCATTATGGGGAGTTCAAGTGACTGGGAAACAATGAAATATGCATGTGATATTTTAGATGAATTACAGGTACCGTACGAGAAAAAAGTAGTGTCTGCACATCGTACTCCTGATTTAATGTTTGAGTATGCACAATCAGCACGTGAGCGAGGTATTCAAGTAATTATTGCTGGTGCAGGTGGAGCTGCGCATTTACCTGGAATGGTAGCAGCTAAAACAACGTTACCGGTCATCGGTGTACCTGTACAATCACGTGCTCTTAACGGTCTTGATTCATTATTATCAATCGTTCAAATGCCTGGCGGTGTACCTGTAGCAACAGTAGCGATTGGCAAAGCGGGAGCGACGAATGCAGGCTTGCTAGCAGCGCAAATTTTATCGACAACAGATACAGAGCTGGCTAATAAACTTGATGCTAGACGTGAAGCCACGAAGCAACAAGTACTGGAAAGCACAGGTGACTTAGTGTGACAAAGATAATTTATCCCGGGCAGACGATAGGCATTATCGGAGGAGGTCAGCTTGGCCGAATGATGGCACTTGCTGCTAAAGAAGCAGGCTTTAAAATCGCCGTTCTTGAACCATCAATGGATTCACCAGGTGGACAGGTTGCGGATGTTCGTATTGTAGCCCCATATGATGATGAGTCAGCTTTAGAAGAACTTGCAGAGGTAAGTGACGTTATAACGTATGAATTTGAAAATATCGATTATGAAGGCTTAAAACGTTTAACACAAATGGCTTACGTCCCACAAGGAGCAGAGCTAGTACGCATCACACAAGACCGTGTGACTGAAAAAGAAGCGATAGTGAACGCAGGTTGTCCAGTAGCCCCTTATTTGGTTGTAAATACATATGAAGAATTACTAGCCAATATTGATAGGATTAGTTATCCTTGTATAGTCAAAACAGCAAGAGGTGGCTATGATGGCAAGGGGCAGCAGCTTTTAAAATCTACAGAAGACCTACCATTAGCAAAAGGGCTTTTCTCCCATTCACAATGTATTGTTGAGGGATTTGTACCTTTCGTTAAAGAGGTGTCTGTCATTGTTCAAAGAAACGGGAATGGTGAATCATATTGTCAGCCAGTTGGAGAAAATATTCATGTTCATCAAATTTTACATGAAACGATCGTACCAGCTCGTATAAAAGAGGAAACATCTTTGTCTGCAGAACGAGAAGCCTTGAAAATTGCTGATTATCTAAATTTAGTAGGGACATTAGCTGTAGAAATGTTTGTATTAGAAGACGGCGGAATCGTTATAAATGAATTAGCACCAAGACCTCATAATTCAGGTCACTATTCTATAGAAGCATGTAACGTTTCACAGTTCCATCAGCATATACGTGCAGTTTGTGGTTGGCCATTATGTAAACCACAACTTTGGGCACCATCTATTATGGTAAATGTTTTAGGGCAGCATGTCATGCCACTTAGTAACTCAATTGCTAAATATCCTGAATGGTCTATACATCTTTATGGGAAAGCTGAAGCTAAGGTGAACCGTAAGATGGGCCACGTAACGATTATGACAAAAAACTTAGAAGAAACACTACAACAAATCGAGAGTTCTGGCATTTGGTCAGAATAGAAGGAGAAACGCAATGATCGAACGTTACACAAGACCCGAAATGGGCGCAATTTGGACAGAACAAAATAAATATCAAGCTTGGTTAGAAGTTGAAATTTTAGCATGTGAGGCTTGGGCAGAAATTGGAGACATCCCAAAAGAGGATGTAGCTAAAATTCGTGAAAATGCTTCATTTGATGTTAATCGTATTTTAGAGATTGAGAAAGAAACACGTCATGATGTTGTAGCATTTACTCGTGCCGTTTCTGAGACTCTTGGTGAAGAGCGAAAATGGGTGCACTATGGTTTAACTTCTACGGACGTAGTTGATACAGCTCTTTCTTATTTAATTAAACAAGCGAATGATATTTTACGCAAAGACATCGTGAATTTCATTGATATTATTGCAGCGAAAGCGAAAGAGTATAAGCATACGGTCATGATGGGACGTACACATGGTGTTCATGCTGAGCCAACAACTTTCGGTTTAAAATTAGCTTTATGGTATGAAGAAATGAAGCGTAACTTAGAACGCTTTGAAGCAGCAGCAAAAGTAATTGAAACAGGAAAAATGTCTGGTGCAGTTGGAACATATGCCAATATTGATCCTAAAGTAGAGCAATATGTATGCGATAAATTAGGACTTACAGCATCACCTATTTCAACTCAAACATTACAACGTGATCGTCATGCTCAATATTTAGGTGCGTTGGCATTAATCGCAACATCAATAGAGAAATTTGCAACAGAGATTCGCGGCTTGCAAAAATCTGAAACACGTGAAGTTGAGGAAGGATTTGCAAAAGGACAAAAAGGCTCATCAGCAATGCCTCATAAACGTAATCCAATCGGGTCTGAAAACATGGTTGGTATGTCACGTTTAATGCGTGGCTATATGGTAACGGCTTATGAAAACGTAGCATTATGGCATGAGCGTGATATTTCACATTCATCTGCAGAGCGTGTTATTTTACCGGATGCAACGATTACACTTAATTATATGTTAAATCGCTTCGGTAACATTGTGAAAAACTTAACAGTATTCCCTGAAAACATGAAACGTAATATGGGTCGCACTTTTGGTCTAATTTACTCTCAACGTATCTTATTAGCACTGATCGATAAAGGGTTAGTGCGTGAGGAAGCATATGATACAGTACAACCTTTAGCGATGCAGGCATGGGACGAGCAAGTTCAGTTCCGTACGTTAGTCGATGCAAGTGAAAAAATTACATCGTATTTAACGAAGGAAGAGCTAGATGATTGCTTCGACTACAACTACCATTTACAGCATGTAGATATGATTTTTGAACGTCTTGGTCTTAACTAACAATCTTCACGCTTTGTTTATCTATGCGAAAGCAAAGCGACAGCTACAATTACGCCAAGGCGAAATGGATTGAGTAGAGTCACTAGCGGATGTTACAGAATTGAATCGTATACGTACGATTCAATTCTGAACAATACGCGTGTATTTCATAATATCAGGGGGAGTAACGAAATGACTAAAGGTCAACTTTTGTATGAAGGTAAAGCAAAAAAATTGTACTCAACAGAGGAGCCTAATGTGTTACTCGTTGAATACAAGGATAGTGCAACAGCGTTTAATGGTGAGAAAAAAGAAGAAATTGAAGGCAAAGGCGTATTAAATAATCGCATTACATCTTTAATTTTCGAAAAATTACAAGCAAACGGAATTGCGTCACATTTCGTAAAACAATTATCTGATACGCAGCAGCTTGTAAAAAAGGTAGATATTATTCCAATTGAAGTCGTAGTTCGCAATATAGCAGCAGGTAGCTTAGCGAAACGTCTTGGCATTGAGGAAGGTACACCATTAAAACGCCCAATCGTTGAATTTTATTATAAAGACGATGAGCTAGGCGATCCGCTCATTTCAACGGAGCATATTGACGTACTTGATCTTGCAACACCTGAGGAAGTGACAGCCATTTATGATGGTGCACTTGTAGTGAACAAAGTTTTACAGCCTATTTTTGCAGATGTCAACGTTACACTAATTGACTTTAAATTAGAGTTTGGACGTGACAATGACGGACATGTGCTACTGGCAGATGAAATATCACCAGATACATGTAGACTTTGGGATGCAACTACAAAGCAAAAGTTAGACAAAGATGTCTTTCGTAGAGACCTTGGTAATTTAACTGAAGTTTATACTATTATACTTTCTAGACTCGGAGGCAAATAACAATGAAAAAAGTTAAAATTTACGTGACATTACGTGAGAGCATTCTTGATCCACAAGGTTCAGCTGTACAAGGTTCTTTAGTGAAAATGGGTTACGCTGAAGTAGAAGATTTACGAATCGGTAAATATCTTGAACTAGCAATTAAAGATACAGAACGTGATATTGATACTCTAGTAAAAGAAATGTGTGAAAAGGTTTTAACTAACGTTGTAATCGAAGACTATCGCTACGAAGTCGAGGAGGCTAACTAATCATGAAATTCGCAGTACTCGTTTTCCCTGGGTCAAACTGTGATATCGATATGTATCATGCGATTAAAGACGAGCTAGGTGAAGAAGTAGAATATGTATGGCATACAGCAACAGATTTAAGTGGCTTTGATGGCATTTTAGTACCAGGAGGCTTCTCATACGGGGATTATCTTCGCTGTGGTGCGATGGCCAACCAATCTAATATTATGGCAGAGGTTAAGAAGGCAGCAGATGCTGGTAAGCCGGTATTGGGCGTATGTAATGGCTTCCAAATCTTAACTGAAGCAGGCTTATTACCTGGCGCATTACTTCGTAACAAAAATTTGAAATTCATGTGCCGTACAATCCAGCTTAAAGTTGAAAACAATAATACATTATTCACAAACCAATATGAGCTAGGTCAAATAATCAATATTCCAATCGCTCACGGTGAAGGTAACTACTACTGTGACGAGGAAACTTTACAACAATTAAAAGATAATAATCAAATCGTGTTCACATATTCAGGCGAAAATCCAAACGGTTCTTTAGAAGATATCGCAGGGATTACAAACGAGCGTGGCAATGTACTAGGGATGATGCCTCACCCAGAGCGAGCTGTTGATGCACTGGTGGGCGGAGCAGACGGTCTAGCAGTATTTAAATCAATTGTGAAGCAGTGGAGGGAAAATCATGTCAACAACTAAGTTTGAGCCAACAGCACAGCAAATTAAAGAGCAAAAGTTATACGCTGGTATGGGGATGTCAGACGAAGAATTTGCAATGGTAGAAGGTATTTTAGGACGTTTACCAAACTGGACAGAGACAGGTCTTTTCTCCGTAATGTGGTCTGAGCACTGCTCATACAAAAATTCAAAACCAGTGTTACGTAAATTCCCTACAAAGGGTCCACAAGTTTTACAAGGTCCAGGTGAAGGTGCTGGTATCGTTGATATTGGTGACGAACAAGCAGTTGTATTTAAAATGGAATCACATAACCACCCATCAGCAATTGAGCCTTATCAAGGTGCTGCTACAGGAGTTGGTGGTATTATCCGTGACGTTTTCTCAATGGGTGCACGTCCAATTGCGATGCTAAACTCACTACGCTTTGGCGAATTAAAATCAGCACGTGGTAAATATTTATTTGAAGAAGTAGTTGCTGGTATCGCAGGTTACGGTAACTGTATCGGGATTCCTACAGTCGGAGGCGAAATTCAATTCGATCCTTGCTATGAAGGCAACCCACTAGTGAATGCAATGTGTGTAGGCTTAATCGACCACAAAGATATTCAACGTGGAATCGCGGCTGGTGTAGGCAATACAGTCATGTATGTGGGTGCTAAAACAGGCCGTGACGGTATCCATGGTGCAACATTTGCATCTGAAGAGTTAACAGAAGAATCTGAGAACCAACGTCCAGCAGTTCAAGTAGGAGATCCATTTATGGAGAAACTTTTACTTGAAGCATGTTTAGAAGTTGTAAAATCTGACGCGCTAGTAGGTATTCAAGATATGGGTGCTGCTGGTCTTACTTCTTCATCAGCAGAAATGGCTTCGAAGGCTGGCTCTGGTGTAGAAATGAACTTAGACTTAGTACCTCAACGTGAGACGGGCATGACAGCATATGAAATGATGCTATCTGAATCTCAGGAGCGTATGCTACTTGTTGTGAAAAAAGGTCGCGAAGATGAAATTAAAGCGATTTTCGAGAAATATGACTTAGATGCTGTGGCAATTGGTCGCGTGACGGATGATAAAATGCTACGCCTATTACATAATGGCGAAGTTGTAGCTGAAGTACCTGCTGATGCACTTGCAGAAGATGCACCAGTTTATCATAAACCATCTGCAGAGCCTGCTTACTATGCTGAGTTCCAAGCGATGGAAAACACAGAGCCAGTAGTAACAGATTACAAAGAAACATTAAATGCACTTTTAAAAGCACCAACAGTTGCTTCAAAAGAGTGGGTTTACGATCAATATGACTATCAAGTACGTACATCAACAGTCGTTGCACCAGGTTCTGATGCGGCCGTTATCCGCGTTCGTGGTACGAACAAAGGATTAGCGATGACTACTGACTGTAACTCTCGTTATATTTTCCTAGATCCAGAAGTAGGCGGTGCCATTGCTGTAGCAGAGGCAGCTCGTAATATCGTGGCAACGGGTGGTACACCATTAGCAATTACTGACTGCTTAAACTTCGGTAATCCTGAGAAACCAGAAATCTTCTGGCAAATTGAAAAATCAGCTGATGGTATTTCAGCCGCTTGTACAGCATTGAATTCACCAGTAATCGGTGGTAACGTCTCTCTTTATAACGAGCGTTCTGGCGAAGCGGTTTATCCAACACCAACAATCGGTATGGTTGGACTAATTGAAGATTTAGCACATGTGACAACTCAAGAAGTAAAGGCTGCTGGTGATGTAGTATTTGTGATCGGCGATACAAAAACTGAGTTCGGTGGTTCGGAGCTTCAAAAATTATTAAATAATGGGGTTATTTCAGGGAAAGCACCAGCTATTGACCTACAGATTGAAGCCGCACGTCAAGAAGCATTGCTTAAAGCGATTAAAGCGGGTATCGTACAATCTGCACATGATGTAGCAGAAGGCGGTCTTGCAGTAGCGCTTGCTGAAACAACATTTGGCGCAAATGGCTTAGGTCTTGATGTAACATTAACAGGCTCTGCTACAACAGCATTATTCAGTGAAACACAATCTCGTTTTGTTGTAACAGTGAAAGAAGAAAATGTAGCTGCATTTGTAGAAATTGTAAAAGACGCAATGAAAATCGGTGTCGTAACAAACGATGCGCTTGTTAAAATCGACGGTGACAACGGTGTGCTTGTAGAAGGTACAGTGGAGGAATTCCGTTCTAATTGGAAAGGAGCAATCCCATGCTTGCTGAACTCAGAGGCTTAAACGAAGAATGTGGGGTGTTTGGTATTTGGGGTAACTCAAATCCAGCTCACCTTAGTTATTACGGGCTTCATGCTCTTCAACACCGTGGCCAAGAAGGCGCTGGGATCGTCGTTTCTGACGGTCAGCATCTTCGCGCGGTGAAAGGCGAAGGACTAGTGAATGATGTTTTCAACGAAGAGAAATTAAAGGCAGTGGACGGAAAAGCAGCAATAGCCCATGTCCGTTATACGACTGCTGGAGGGGGCGGTATTGAAAATGTACAGCCGTTATTATTTCACTCCTCAACTGGTAGCCTTTCAATTGCTCATAACGGTAATTTAGTCAATGCCACGCACTTAAAACAGTATTTAGAGCGTCAAGGTAGTATTTTTCATTCTAGCTCCGATACTGAAGTGCTAGCGCATCTTATTAAGAAAAGCTCACATTCACCATTCCGTGGGAAGGTGAAAAATGCTCTATCTTTATTAAAGGGCGCGTATTCGTTCTTAATTATGACTAAAGATGAAATGCTTGTTGCACGTGATCCACATGGTTTACGTCCATTATCTCTTGGGAAGCTAGGAGATGGCTGGGTTGTAGCTTCTGAAACTTGTGCATTTGATTTAATAGGTGCAGAATTTGTTCGATCTGTTGAACCTGGTGAGTTATTAATTATTAACGATGAGGGTGTAAAATCTGATCGTTTTGTAGAGATGGATAAACGTGCAATGTGCGCGATGGAGTACGTTTATTTAGCACGTCCCGATTCTGATATTGATGGTATAAACGTCCACATGGCTCGTAAACGTATGGGCAAACAGCTTGCCCGAGAATGTGCACATATTGAAGCTGATGTTGTAACAGGTGTCCCTGATTCAAGTATTTCAGCGGCAATCGGCTTTGCAGAGGAAAGTGGCATTCCATATGAGCTAGGTCTTATTAAAAATCGATATGTAGGTCGTACATTTATCCAACCAACACAGGAATTACGTGAACGCGGTGTGAAAATGAAGCTTTCTCCTGTTGTTCAAGTCGTAAAAGATAAACGTGTAGTGATGGTGGACGATTCAATCGTTCGCGGTACAACTTCAAGACGTATTGTAAAAATGTTAAAAGATGCAGGGGCGGCAGAAGTACATGTTGTCATTTCTTCACCACCGATGACGGATCCTTGCTATTACGGTATCGATACTTCCACACATGAAGAATTGATTGCGTCTAGCCACAATGTAGATGAAATCCGTGATGCTATAGGAGCTGATTCCCTAACATTCCTTTCTGTTGAAGGTATGGTGGAGACGATTGCAAGACCATATGAAGATGAAAACCGTGGATTATGCCTAGCGTGCTTTACAGGTAAATATCCAACAGAAATTTTCCCAGATACAATCTTACCACATGAAAAAGAACTATTACGTTAAGAAAAACATCTAAACACGTCTAGCTATAAATGACAAAATCTAGATTCAGATTGTGCCAAGGCGATTTGGATGATAAGGAGGAACTCTGCGTGTCAAAAGCATATGAACAAGCAGGTGTAAATATAGAAGCAGGCTACGAAGCCGTAAAACGAATGAAGTCTCACGTTGAACGAACAAACCGTCTAGGTGTGATGGGTACGTTTGGTGGTTTTGGCGGTATGTTTGACTTGTCAGAACTAAATCTTAAGGAACCTGTTCTTATTTCAGGTACAGATGGCGTTGGGACAAAACTAAAGCTAGCGTTTATGGTGGACAAGCACGACACGATTGGTGTGGACTGTGTAGCGATGTGTGTCAATGATATCGTAGCGCAAGGGGCTGAACCATTGTACTTTTTAGATTATGTAGCCCTTGGCAAGGCAGAGCCAGCGAAAATTGAGCAAATCGTAAAGGGCGTTGCAGATGGCTGTGTGCAATCTGGTGCGGCATTAATCGGTGGAGAAACTGCAGAGATGCCAGGTCTTTACGAAGAAGATGAGTATGACTTAGCTGGTTTTGCGGTAGGAGCTTGTGAAAAATCAGCTATCGTAACAGGTGAGAAAATCGTAGAGGGTGACGTGCTTGTTGGTATTGCTTCAAGTGGGGTGCATTCAAACGGTTACTCATTAGTGCGAAAAATTGTTTTTGCAGATAATCATTACGCTGTTGATTCGATTGTGGAAGGCTACGAGGATCTTGGTCCTATAGGGGAAGCCTTGTTAGTGCCAACAAAATTATATGCAAGACCTGTACTTGGAGCTTTAAAAGTAGCAGACGTTCATGGCTGTGCCCATGTAACTGGCGGTGGTTTTTATGAAAACCTACCACGTATGATGCCAGAAGGTTTAGCAACTGAAATTAACTTAGGTTCTTGGCCTGTCTTACGTATTTTTGAGTTTTTAAAAGAAAAAGGCCAGTTAGAGGACAAGGATTTATATAATGTCTTTAACATGGGGATTGGCTTCGTATTAGCTGTACCTGCAGATGAAGTAGATAAAGTACTTGCTACAGTAGAAGCAAATGGTGAAAAAGCATACAAAATCGGTCGCGTTGTGAAAGGCGAGGGTGTTGTATTCAATGGCTCACATGATGGGAGTTTAGTGTAATGACTGCACCAACTAAAATTGCCGTTTTTGCTTCAGGTAGCGGCAGTAACTTTCAAGCTATTCAAGAGGCAATTGAACGTGGTGAACTACATGCAAAGATCGAACTTGTTGTCACAGACAAGCCTAGCGCATTTGTAGTGACACGTGCTGAGAACTATAGTATTCCGGTGCTAGCTTTAAGTCCGAAAGAGTTTTCTTCAAAAGCAGATTATGAGACGGCAATTATCGAGGCACTCCATAACTGTCATGTAGAATGGATTGTGCTTGCAGGTTATATGCGCTTAATTAGTGAAGTATTACTAACTGCATACCCACAGCGCATCGTGAATATTCACCCTTCACTATTACCGGCTTTCCCTGGTAAAGATGCTATTGGTCAAGCGATGGAACACGGAGTCAAAATAACAGGTGTAACCGTCCATTTTGTTGATGAAGGTATGGACACGGGACCTA
Organism: Lysinibacillus sp. CNPSo 3705; assembly: GCF_028674935.1. Classification (NCBI taxonomy): domain Bacteria; kingdom Bacillati; phylum Bacillota; class Bacilli; order Caryophanales; family Bacillaceae; genus Lysinibacillus; species Lysinibacillus sp. CNPSo 3705. Next base: position 11,791 of record NZ_JAQZSD010000030.1, read on the forward strand.
TTATTGCCCAATCGGCAGTTCAAGTTGTTGAAGGTGACCGTGAGGCAACAGAAGCGGCAATTCATCGGGAAGAGCATGTACTCTATACAAAAGCTTTAGAGCAACTATTAAAGTAATAGATTGATGAGAGAGTTAGGTATTGTCTAATCAAAACCTAACTCTGTCCGACAATAGCAAGACATATTCGTGGCTAACACGATAAAATTGGTTCATCACCAAAAGATGTGGATGACTTTTGTTAAAACGTCTACTATGTAAATAAGTTGATTGGAGTGGAGGCTGGGCGACTCCTTGGGGATCAGCGATAGAACGAAGGCTAAAAGCATCACATCCTGTGAGAACGCCTTCGTGACGAACATCGTGCTGCTGCCGCTACGTTGCACTCACGCTTTCGCGCAAAAGACATCTGTTGGCCCGAGGCCCTGGAGCGAGCAAAGCGGCTCAACGGACGCCCCCAGGAAGCTCTGCTCTGCGCGAAAGCGAAGCGTCAGCGGCAAATGTTTTATCTGCGCGAAAGCGGAGCGGCGCAACAAAGCGCCCAGACTGAACGGAAATCAACTACACAATTATGGTGATGATCCTAAAAATTAGGAGGATTTCGTTGTGACAAAACGTGCATTAATCAGTGTTTCCAATAAAGATGGTATTTTAGAATTTGCAAAGGAACTAGTAGCATTAGGTTATGAAATTTTATCAACTGGTGGTACGAAAAAAATGTTACAAGACAATAATGTTGCCGTAACAGCAGTAGATGAAGTAACTAAATTCCCGGAAATTTTAGATGGTCGTGTAAAAACTTTAAATCCAATGATTCACGGTGGACTATTAGGAAAGTTTGACGATGCTTCTCATCAAGCACAAATGAATGAGCATGGAATTGAGCCAATTGAGATTGTTTGTGTCAATCTTTACCCGTTTGTTGAAACAATTTCAAAGCCTAATGTAACATGGGATGACGCTATCGAAAATATTGATATCGGTGGTCCAACAATGTTACGTTCTGCAGCAAAAAACCATCAATATGTAACAGTAATTGTGGATAGCAATGACTATGCGAACGTATTAGAGGAGCTTAAAGCTAATGGTGCAACGACAATTGAAACACGTCGTAAGTTAGCTGCAAAAGTTTTCCGTCACACAGCCGCTTATGATTCATATATATCAAACTACTTAACAGAAGAAGAGTTCCCAGAGAGCTTAACAATGACATATGAATTAAAACAAAACTTACGCTATGGTGAAAATCCTCATCAAAAAGCAGCGTTCTATCAAAAACGACTAGGCTCAGATTTTTCATTAGCTTATGCTACGCAATTACATGGTAAAGAATTATCATACAACAATATTCAAGACGGGAATGCTGCGTTGCAAATTGTCAAAGAGTTTGAAATGCCTGCAGCAGTAGCTGTAAAGCACATGAACCCTTGTGGTGTTGGAACGGGCGCAACATTAGAGGAAGCGTTTGATAAAGCGTATGAAGCAGATCCAACATCTATTTTCGGTGGTATTATTGCTTTAAATATGGAAGTAGACGCAGCAACTGCTGAAAAATTAAGCCATATCTTTTTAGAAATTATCATTGCGCCTGCTTTCTCTCAAGAAGCACTTGATATTTTAACGAAGAAGAAAAATATTCGCTTATTAACAATTTCTTTTGAGCAAGCAAAACAAGACAAATTCAATGTTGTATCTGTTGAAGGGGGTCTTCTTGTACAAGAACCAGATCGCCACGGCTTTTCTAATGCAGATATTAAAGTTGTCACAGACCGTGAACCGACAGCACAAGAATGGGAAGCATTACAGCTTGGCTGGGCAGTGGTGAAGCACGTTAAATCTAATGCAATCGTCGTTACAGATTCTCAAATGACACTTGGCGTTGGTGCTGGTCAAATGAACCGTGTTGGCGCAGCTAAAATCGCATTTGAGCAAGCAGGCGAAAAAGCAAAAGGCGCAGCACTCGCTTCAGATGCATTCTTCCCAATGAGCGATACTGTTGAAGCAGCTGCAGCGGCCGGTATTACGGCCATTATTCAACCTGGTGGCTCTATCAAAGATCAGGATTCAATCGATAAGGCAAATGAATACGGCATTGCGATGGTATTCACTGGCGTACGTCATTTCAAGCACTAATATATTCAAAAACTTGACCGAGATGGGCAACATCTCGGTTTTACGCACAAAGAGGAGGATTCTCTAAAATGAAAGTAATGGTCATTGGAAGCGGCGGTCGAGAGCACGCTATCGCCAAACAATTTAGTATGTCACCATCTGTTAGTAAAGTATTTGTAGCACCTGGTAATGATGGCATGAAAAGCGATGCAGAAATCGTTGCTATTGATACTATGGATTTTGCAGGTCTTGCACAATTTGCAAAGGAAAATGCAGTAGATTTAACTTTTGTAGGACCTGAGCAACCACTTGCAGAAGGCATAGTGGATTTCTTTACTGCTATTGGTTTACGAGTATTTGGTCCAACAAAGGCAGCAGCACAAATCGAAAGCAGTAAATCATATGCGAAAGAAATTATGAATAAATACAATATCCCAACTGCTGCCCATGAAACGTTTACTGAAGCTGCCAAGGCTATTACATATATTAAAGAGCAAGGTGCACCAATCGTTATCAAAGCAGACGGCTTGGCGGCTGGTAAAGGTGTTATTGTAGCAATGACCGAAGATGAAGCAATTGAAGCTGTAGAGGATATGATTGGGAACCAACGTTTTGGTGAATCCTCTTCTCGAGTTGTCATTGAAGAATTCTTAGACGGTGAAGAATTTTCCTTTATGTCCTTTGTCCATAAAGGCCAGATTTATCCAATGGTGATTGCTCAAGACCATAAACGTGCTTATGATGGCGATGAAGGACCAAATACAGGGGGGATGGGAGCTTATTCGCCAGTACCTCAAATCTCTCAAGAAGTAGTAGATGATGCATATAAAACGATTGTTGAACCGACCGTGAAAGGTATGGAGGCAGATGGTGTATCGTTTACCGGTATTTTATATGCAGGTTTGATATTAACGAAAGATGGTCCTAAAGTGATTGAGTTTAATGCACGCTTTGGAGATCCTGAAACGCAAGTAGTTTTACCACGTATGGCATCCGATTTTGGCGCATTTATGACTGCATTGATGGATGAAAAGCCATTTGATTTGCAATGGTCTGAAGAAGCAATGCTAGGTGTAGTAATCGCCGCTGAAGGCTATCCAGGGGATGTTGAAAAAGGAAATGCATTACCAAATCTAGAAGCCCTATCAGCTTCACACGCGGTATTCCATGCAGGTACAAAGCTTGTAGATGAGAACTTTGTTGGTAATGGTGGCCGAGTTTTATTAGTTGGAGCAAAGGCATCTACTTTACAAGAAGCACAAGAAATAGTATACGCAGGCATTGCAACTGAAAAATGGGACAATTTCTTCTACCGCAAAGATATCGGCTGGCGCACTTTTAAGTAGTAGTTGTGTGACAAAAGTTAGAGACGACATTTGTTAAAACATTTGCTATGTATATAAGTTGATTGGAGTGGAGGCTGGGCGACTCCTTGGGGATCAGCGTTTCAGATGAGACCCTGCAGCGAAGCGAAGCGGCTCATCGAACGCCCCCAGGAAAGCGCCCAGCCGGAACGGAAATCAACCCCTCGCTATGGTGATGGTCACTAAATTAAATATTTTAATCATGCAGTGAAACTTCTTATTGTTTTCAAACGTATGAATGAAAAGGGTGAGAGCCGTCTCAACAATACAGTTGAGACGGCTCCTTTGACTAAGAAGGATTTTGTGCTTTAGTTGTAGAATTTTTACTTTCTGAGGAATGTTGATTTGAAGTGCTGGAGTCAGATTGCTTTGATGCTGTTGCGTTTGATCCTGACGTATTTCCAGAAATAGCAGAGGAGAAATCCTTCATGAGTTTATCGATTTGTTCAGATGACATAGAATTTTGGCCGCTGAACATACTTTGCATAGAAGAGTTGCTGGTGCTATTGTTGTTGCTGTTGCCCATAGCACTCTCCAGGCTAGAACCCAGTAAAGCTTTGGTTGGGCAATACTTAAAGATACCTTCAGCCATTTTCAAGGCACCAAATGCAATCATCAATCGACCTTTCGTACATTCAGGATTTCTTGAGATTTTAGCGATACCGAATGCCGTTAAACCTGCCCCCATGGCAAAGCGACAAAAGGCATTTTTTTCGCTTAAATTTGATTCTTGCATCATAATATTTCCTCCTTTAGTCATTGTGGGAAAAATAAAGCGGGGTGCACTTTGTTTTATGAAAGTGCTGTGTTACGATTGAAACAAGATGATTGCATAAAGCATTAATTTTATGAAAAATTGCGTTTATGCAGTAGTAGTATGTGATTTCGCGTAGGATTTACACAATGAAATTTTACGTAATTTAGGAAGGGGCGAATAGAATGGATCCAGTATGGAAAATTACAGAATTACGTCAGCAATTAGCAGTAATTGATGGAAAAAAAGCACCGGATATTGTATTAACAAATGCACGTTATTTACATAGCATGCTCAAAAAATGGATAGTAGGGAACATTTGGATTTTAGGAGATCGTATTGTCTATGCTGGTGATAGAATGCCTCCGTTATTAGAAGGGACAGAAGTGGTTGATTGTACGAATAAAACAATTGTACCGGGATATATTGAGCCGCATGTTCATCCGTTCCAGTTATACCATCCGCAATCCTTTGCTGATTTTTGTGGACAGCTAGGTACTACAACTTTTATTTCAGATAATTTAAGCTTCGTTTTATCTTTAGAAAATAAGAAAGCGTTTTCAATATTAGATGATTTGAAAAAGCTACCGTTTTCATTTTATTGGTGGACTCGTTTTGATTCGCAAACTGAAATGGAACAGGAGGAAGAGATTTTTTCTAATACGTCCATTTTAGAATGGCTAGAACGTGATGATGTGTTACTTGGAGGAGAATTAACGGGCTGGCCAAGATTGTTACATGGGGATGACCAAATGCTCTATCGTATGCAAATGGCTAAGGGCTACGGGAAAAAAATAGAAGGGCATTTCCCTGGAGCATCGGAACGAACTTTAGCACGAATGAAGCTACTTGGTGCAGATGGTGATCATGAAGCTATGACAGTGGAAGAGGTAGAGCGACGTATTATGCAAGGATATGCTGTAACGCTACGTCATTCTTCAATACGCCCAGACCTACCTAATTTATTAAAGGGAATAGTTGAAAAAGAGCTACCTATTTTTGATCATTTAATGATGACAACAGATGGCTCACCACCTTCTTTCCATGAGGATGGTGTGATGGATAAATGTATTCAAGTAGCTTTAGATGCAGGTGTAGCACCGCTAGATGCTTATCAAATGGCTTCTTATAATGTTGCACGTTATTATAATATGTCCAACTTACATGGCTTTATCGCAACGGGTCGATTTGCTTCCCTAAATATTTTACAAGATGAATGGCACCCAGTTCCTGAAAGTGTATTATCGAAGGGTGTTTGGTTAAAACGTGATGGTATACAAGTGCAGAAACTTGCGACAATTGATTATTCAGCGTTACCTGCATTTAACTTAGATTTTTCATTAACGTCTCATGATTTTCAATTCTCGATGCCGTTTGGAATTGAGTTAGTCAATGATGTTATTACGAAACCATATAACTCATTCATTACTAGAGAAGGGCAGCTTGCAGATCATGATGAATGTTATTTAATGCTTTTGAATAGAGACGGTAATTGGCATGTTAACACGATGATTAAAGGTTTTGCTACTAGTGTTCAAGGGTTTGCCTCTTCTTATTCGAATACAGGCGATATTTTACTGATTGGAAAAAATAAAGACGATATGATTAAAGCCTTTGAGGAAATGAAGGCAATGCGTGGTGGTATTGTCCTCGTTGAAAAAGGCGAGGTAATTGCTGCTGTTCCTTTAACAATTGGCGGTCTTTTATATGATGGAGATGTAAAGGAGCTAGCAGAAAAAGAGAAGTGCTTAAAACAAGCATTAGCGGAACGTGGTTACCACTTAGGGGACGCAATTTACTCTTTACTATTCTTACAATCGACACATTTACCATATATCCGTATTACGCCAAAAGGGATTTTTGATGTTATGAAGAATAAGTTATTATTACCAGCAGTGATGCGTTAATTGAAGTTTCCCTATGGTAGATGTAATTGATAAAAGGAGAGTAATGCTTGTGTTCAAATCGAAGAAATTATTTATCGCAATGGCTTTTAGTACCTTACTGATAGGAGGATGTTCAAAAGATTCGTCGGAAGGAAAGAATGATGATACGAGCAAAGTTGACGATGGAACTGCTATTGAAGAGCCAGTTAAAGAAGACGCTTTTGTTGCACCGCTAACAGGTGAAGCTGTGAAGGAAGAAATTACGCAGCGTCCAATAATTGTTACAGTTAATAATCACCCGAAAGCACGTCCACAATCAGGGATAGAAGCAGCAGATATCGTTTATGAAATGCTAGCAGAAGGCAATGTTACACGTTTATTAGCAGTTTATCAAAGTGAACTGCCAGAAAATGTAGGGCCTGTTCGTAGTGCTCGATCTTATTTTGTAGATCTTGCGAAAGGCTATGGTGCATTTTACGTAGCACATGGTTATAGCCCGGAGGCCAAATCGATGCTTACTAATAATGTAGTCGACAATATAAATGGTATGGATTATGATGGCACACTTTTTAAACGTTCAAAAGACCGTGTTGCCCCACACAACTCGTATATTACGTCTGAAAGTATATTAAATGGTGCGAAAAAAGTGGGCGCTTCAATGAGTTACCATGAAAAAGTACATGAGGCTTTTTATGAACCCGATGAACGTGGTAAAATAGGCAATGAAACAAGTCGAGTTGACATTTACTACGGAAATAGTGAGTATTTCCATAATTCGTATTTGTATGATAAGCAAAGTAATCGTTATGGACGACAATCGGCTGGCGTTGACACAAAGGATATGTTAACAGGCGACACATTATCATTTTCAAATGTGCTATTTTTTGAAATGAAACATCGAACGATTGATAATGAGGGGCGCCAAGAAATTGATTTAACTTCTGGTGGAAATGCGTATGTATTTCAAAATGGCAATATGAGAGAAGTCAAATGGGCTAATATTGATGGAATACCAATGGCTGTAGAAGAGTCTGGGGAGCTTGTGAAGCTAGTACCAGGGAAGTCTTGGGTAAATTTCGTACCAACTTCACCAGGGTTACAAGCAATGGTGAAAACGCAGCCTTAAAGGGAGGAAGATTGCATGCAAATCGAAAAAATTCGAGGGCATCAAACAGATCAATTATTTAAAGCAGTGTTAGAGCTGAAAGACATCGAAGAATGTTATAAATTTTTTGATGATTTATGTACGATTAGTGAAATTCAATCGCTGGCACAACGCTTTGAGGTCGCGCATTTACTACGTTTAAAGAAAACCTACGAATCTATTAAGAAGGAAACAGGTGCAAGTACAGCAACTATTTCACGTGTACGTCGTTGCTTTGATTACGGGAATGATACATATGATGAAATGTTAGGTCGTTTGTATCCAGATGAAAAGCCGTTTCAAGCACCAAAAGAATAGTAGGTAAAAGGGCTGGGTAGATACCCAGTCTTTTTCATTTTTTTGTAGACAGTCATAAGCTATACTTGTAAACGAATAGATAGAAAATGATAGGTGGTAAAATAGATGGATTATTTAGAATGGAGACATGTGTTCAAGCTTGACCCAGCTAAAGATATTTCAGATGAGGCACTAGAAAAAATTTGTGAATCAGGTACAGATGTTATTGTAGTTGGCGGAACAGACGGTGTAACTTTAGATGGTGTATTAGATTTACTTGTTCGTGTAAGACGTTTTGAAGTGCCAATAGCGCTTGAAATTTCTGCGATTGATTCAGTAACTCCAGGCTATGACTATTATTTCATTCCAACCGTGTTGAATAGTGATGATCCAAAGTGGATTAAAAATTTACACCATGAAGCAATTAAAGAATATGGAGATATTATGGTATGGGATGAATTAGTCGCTGAAGGTTATTGTATTTTAAACCCGAATTGTAAAGTAGCTGAAGTAACGAATGCGAAAACGGATTTATCCATTGATGATGTTGTTGCTTACGCACGTATGGCTGAAAATTTCTTTAGACTACCTGTATTTTATGTAGAGTATAGCGGTACTTATGGCAATATTGAGGTTGTAAGTGCTGTGAAAAATGAACTGAAAAATACGCGACTGTTTTACGGTGGCGGCATTACATCTGCTCAACAAGCAGCAGAAATGGCAAAATATGCAGATACAGTAGTAGTTGGTAATATTATATACGAAGATTTAAAAGCTGCACTTGCGACTGTTAAGGCTGTAAAAAATACGATATAATTTAGCTTTTTCAGCAGGTGTCTAAACACCTGCTAAAAGAAGTTAAAGCCTCCGGCGGATGTCACGGGATCGGAAAGGAGTTCTTAGAGGATGTTAGCCTAAAATCATCGCATCCATGCGATAACGGCTAACTGACCTGCATCGTGCAGGCCTAAGCACAAAGCCGATTCCGGACGCAATTATGCCGAGGCATAATTGATAAATAAACGTTTGTAAGGCGGTGCGAAATGGAGCAATTAACGAAAAACTTATTAGCAGGTATGAATCCTGAGCAGGAAAATGCGGTTAAAACAACCGAGGGACCGCTTCTAATTATGGCGGGTGCTGGATCGGGGAAGACACGTGTATTGACACATCGTATAGCATACTTAGTAATCGAAAAAGAAGTATACCCATCAAAGATTTTAGCTATCACATTTACAAATAAAGCTGCACGTGAAATGCGTGAGCGTATAGATGGCATACTAGGTAACGGAACTGGCGATAGTATGTGGGTATCGACATTCCACTCAATGTGTGTGCGTATTTTGCGACGCAATATTGATCAGCTTGGGATATCACGTAATTTTTCAATTTTAGATTCTACTGATCAGCTATCAGTTATTAAAAATGTTATGAAGGATGAAAATATTGATACGAAGCGTTTTGAACCTCGTGCGATTTTAAATGCGATTAGTTCAGCAAAAAACGAATGTAAAACTGCAGACGATTATGCAGGTCAAATCAATGAAAATAATCCTTACGAAAAAACGATTGCCCGTGTTTATAAAGGTTATGAAAAAAGACTACGCCGCAATCAGTCACTCGATTTTGATGATTTAATTATGACAACTATTACATTATTCAATCGTGTACCAGAAGTGCTTGAATATTATCAAAATAAATTCCAATATATTCATGTGGATGAATATCAGGATACGAATAAATCCCAATATTTACTCGTTCAGTTGCTTGCTAAGAAATTTAAAAATATTTGTGTTGTAGGGGATTCAGACCAATCGATTTATCGTTGGCGTGGTGCAGATATTAGCAATATTCTTTCATTCGAAAAGGATTATCCAAATGCTAAGGCCATTATGCTTGAGCAAAATTATCGTTCAACAAAACGCATCCTCCAAGCGGCAAACGACGTCATTCAAAATAATACAACACGTTATCCAAAAGAACTGCGTACAGAAAATGCAGAAGGTGAAAAAATCGTGTTGTACAAAGCTTATAACGAGCAAGAGGAAGCGCAATTCGTTGTACAAACAATCCAACAGCTTATTGAAAAGGATAATCGTTCATTTGATGACTTTGCGATATTATATCGTACAAATGCTCAGTCCCGTGTGATGGAGGAAGTGCTTGTTAAGTCCAATATGGCTTATCAAATAGTTGGTGGTACCAAGTTCTATGATCGTAAAGAGATTAAGGATTTACTTGCCTACCTGCGTCTTATTGCCAATAATGATGATGATTTATCACTCGCACGTATTATTAATGAGCCAAAGCGTAGTATCGGTGCAACTTCCTTTGAAAAAATGGCACGCTATGCGATTGAACAGGAGCGCTCTATTTTTGATGCTATGAATGATCTTGTATTCATGGGTCTTTCAGGGAAGGCTGCTAATTCAGCTGAGCAATTTTATGCAATGATTAAAGGCTTTACAGAGATGCAAGAATATTTATCGGTGACAGAAATTGTAGAGCAGGTCATTGACAAATCTGGTTATCGAGCAATGCTACAAAATGAAAAGACGATTGAAGCGGAAAGCCGCTTAGAAAATATTGAAGAGTTTTTATCAGTAACAAAGGCTTTTGAAGAGCGCAGTGAAGATAAAAGCTTAATTGCCTTTTTAACAGATTTAGCGCTAATTGCAGATATTGATGCACTTGATAAAGATGACACATCAAAGGGCAACATTATTTTGATGACGATGCATGCTGCAAAGGGCTTAGAATTCCCTATCGTCTTTATCATTGGAATGGAGGAAAATATTTTCCCACATTCTCGTTCACTTGATGATATGGATGAAATGGAAGAAGAAAGACGATTGATGTATGTCGGCGTGACGCGGGCCGAGGAACGTTTATATTTAACGAGTGCACAAAGCCGTACGATTTTTGGTCGTTCTAGCTTTAATAATGTTTCTCGTTTCCTAGGTGAAATTTCAGAAGATATTACAGAATCAATATCCAAAGGTGGTTCGAAGCCTGAGGTTCCGTTTGCCTCAAGTAATCGTTCTACAGGTGGCTATCAAAAACGTACACTTGGAGCGGTTCAGAAAACACAGCCTGCAACTGCTCGTTTACAAACAACAGGTGGTGACCAATTTGGCTGGAAAGCTGGAGACAAAGCGATCCATAAAAAATGGGGAACAGGTATGGTTGTTAGCGTAAAAGGTGAGGGTGATAGTACAGAGCTAGATATTGCCTTTCCACAACCTATTGGTATTAAGCGATTACTAGCACAATTTGCCCCTATTGAAAAAGGGTAAGCGGAGGAACTTAAATGAACGAAATTGAACAGCGCGTTATGGAGTTAAATAAATTATTACACGAATACGGTCATGCCTATTACGTGTTGGATAAACCTGTCGTAGCAGATAGTGTTTATGACCAATTATTGCATGAGCTTATTGCATTAGAGGAAGCGAATCCGTCACTTATTTACCCAGATTCACCTACGCAGCGTGTTGGCGGAGCAGTGGTAGAAGGCTTTAAGAAGGTGACTCACGATTATCCGATGCTAAGTCTATCAAACGCTTTTAACGAAGAAGACTTACGTGAATTTGACCGTAAAGTACGTCAAGCAATCGGTGATAACTTTTCCTATGTTTGTGAGTTGAAAATTGATGGTCTTGCCATTTCATTAAAATACGAAAATGGCGTTTTTGTACAAGGAGCAACGCGAGGAGACGGTGTTGTAGGGGAAGATATTACAGCAAATTTAAAAACGATTCGAGCAATACCTCTTCGATTGAAGGAGCCACTTACAATTGAAGTACGTGGCGAGGCGTATATGCCTAAAAAATCATTTGAAAAATTGAATACCCTTCGTACTGAAAATGGAGAAGAACTATTTGCTAATCCGAGAAATGCGGCTGCTGGTTCTTTACGCCAGTTAGATCCTAAAATAGCAGCGAGTCGTCAGCTATCAACTTTTATTTATGCAATTGGGGGAGATGGCGAGGCATATGGTATTGACGGGCATGCAGAGATGCTCGATTATTTAGAGGGACTAGGCTTCCCATCAAACAAAGAGCGTCAACGCTGCTCAACGATTGAAGAAGTACTAGCCTTTATCGAAAAATGGACTGACAACCGTCCGAATTTAGCCTATGAAATTGACGGTATTGTTATTAAGGTGGATCGCTATGCGCAACAGGATGAGCTTGGTTATACAGCAAAGAGTCCACGTTGGGCAATTGCCTATAAATTCCCTGCTGAGGAAGTAGTGACAACATTACTTGATATTGATTTAACGGTTGGGCGTACAGGTGTTGTTACACCAACTGCTATTTTAACGCCTGTTCAAGTGGCAGGTACAACAGTTCAACGTGCGTCTTTACACAATGAGGATTTAATTCGAGAGAAAGATATTCGACTAGGAGATACTGTCATTATCCGAAAAGCCGGAGATATTATTCCTCAAGTTGTAGGTGTAATATTGGAGCAGCGCCCTGAGGACTCAGTGCCATTTGTAATGCCTGAACATTGTCCAGTTTGTGATAGCGAGCTTATTCGTATTGAAGGAGAAGTGGCATTACGTTGTGTAAATCCAGCATGCTTTGCACAAATTGCGGAGAGCATTAAATATTTCGTATCGCGTAATGCTATGAATATTGACGGTCTTGGTGATAAAGTCGTTGAGCAATTATTACGTGCCGATTTAATTCATGATATCTCTGATTTGTATCACTTAACTGTAGAACAGCTTGTCGAGCTTGAGCGTATGGGAGAAAAATCAGCGACGAATTTAGTCAGTGCTATTCAGGCTTCTAAAGAAAATTCAATGGAGCGTTTACTAATTGGATTAGGGATCCGACATGTTGGTGAAAAAGCAGCAAAAATTGTTTCAGAGGAGTTTGAAACGATGGAAGCGGTGATGGCAGCAACAGAGGAACAACTAGTGGCGATTCATGAAATCGGCGATAAAATGGCTTCATCGCTAGTCGAGTATTTTTCAAATGAGGATGCTCGTGCAGTCATTGGGCGCCTTGCTGAAGTAGGCGTCAATATGACGTATAAAGGTAAAAAAGTAGAAGTAGCTGTAGGGGATAATCCTTTTGCGGGTAAAACAATCGTATTAACTGGTAAACTTGAGCAATTGACACGTAACGAAGCAAAGGCGAAAATAGAAGAGTTAGGTGGTATCGTTACAGGTAGTGTCAGCAAAAAAACTGACCTTGTCATTGCAGGAGCAGAGGCGGGTTCTAAACTAGCAAAAGCCGAGCAATTAGGTATTGAAGTTTGGAATGAAGACAGCCTGATCGAACAACTTAACCTCGTCCAATAAAGAATAGTGAAGATAAGTATGATGAATTGTCCTAGCCACTTGGTGGAACGAAGAGGCATTTTATAAATGTCTCTTCGTTCCACAGGTAAGGTATGAACAATTCGTCGAGCACAATTTGATTTACAGTAAAGGAGTACAAACATAATGAAGTCATTTCGACTCATTCCAGCAATTGTCGCTGCTGCAATGCTAGTCGGCTGTGTGCCTTCTAAGAAGGAAACAGAGCTTACACAGGAGACGCAACAGGAAAAAGCGGAAACAACGATTATTCCAAGCATACAGATTGATGATTCATACTATAGGACGCTAACACCTTATAAACAAAGTGCTAGCAGAGGATTAGTAGTTTCAAATATTTTTACGAAATATGATATGAAGGAAGTAGAAACAGGTTTAATGCGTCTTTCCCAAAATGAGTTTGACACAGAAAACTACTTCTTCCAAGAGGGGCAGTATTTAGCTGAAAGCACAGTGACAGATTGGCTTGCACGTAGTTCACAAACGAAGGATGGTTTAAATCCTCCAACGACGGACTCAATGCCAGCAGAAGAACGTGCAACGAAGGCCCCAATCTATTTATCACATATTGTTGAGCAAAATTATTTAACAAAAACTAGTGATAATAAAGTAAAGTTAGGCGGTATTTCGATAGGACTTTCCTTAAACTCTATTTATTACTATCAAAAAGAAAAATATGGAGAGTACTATGAGGAACCAATTCCGGAGGCAAAACTCGTTGAGCAAGGAAAGAAAATGGCCGCTGAAATTGTGTCTCGCTTAAGAACCCGTGATGAATTGAAAGATATACCGATTGTAGTAGGCTTGTTTAAACAAAAAGCTCGCAATGATATTATTCCAGGAACGTATTTTAGCTATGGCGTAGCAAAAGCAGGACAAAACGACGTAGCTGATTGGAAAGGTATTGACGAAGAATATGTACTATTCCCAACTAGTGAATCACAGGATGTATACAGGGATGTTAGCAATAACTTTAAGAATTTTAAACAAGATGTAGATAAATACTTTTCAAATTATACTAGTGTAATAGGAAAAGGCTTCTATCAAAATAAAAAAATTCAAAAGCTAACGATTGAAGTGCCAATCCAATTTTACGGCAAGTCTGAAATTATAGGATTTACTCAATATTTAACAGGTGTTCTGATCAATCAATTTGATAACATCAATGTTGAAGTAAATATTACCTCAATAAACGGTCCAGAGGCATTGATCGTTAAAAATACCAGCGAAAAGGAACCATACGTCCATATCTATTAACATATAGTCAGCCTCGAGCTGACTATTTTTTGTGGAAAGAAAAATGAGGCTTTGATAATTTACGTTGGAAGAATTAATCAGAAGGATAGATAGACTCTTTAGAGTGACGGATAGAAGAGCAAAAGTTAAGGATAGTTTCCTAGGATCGACGAATAGAAGAAAAGGCGACGGATAGAGAAGCGAAAGCGACGGAAGGATTCCTCGGAACGACGGATAAAGTCTTCGAAACGCCGGAAAGAAATAAGGGCGACGGATAGCCCATCGGAAGTGACGGATAGAGAAGCGAAAGCGACGGAAGGATTCCCCTGAGCGACGGATAAAGTCTTCGGAACGACGGAAAGAAACAAGGGCGACAGATAGCCCATCGGAAGTGACGGATAAAAGAGCGAAAGCGACGGAAGGATTCCCCTGAGCGACGGATAAAGTCTTCGAAACAACGGAAAGAAACAAAGGCGACGGATAGCCCATCGGAAGTGACGGATAGAGAAGCGAAAGCGACGGAAGGATTCCCCGGAACGACGGATAAAGTCTTCGAAACGACGGAAAGAAGAAAGGGCGAAGAATAGCCCATCAGAAGTGACGGATAGAGAAGCGAAAGCGACGGAAGGATTCCTCGGAACGACGGATAAAGTCTTCGGAACGACGGAAAGCCTCTTGAACCGAGAGCCGAGAGCATGGCACACAATCCATGCCCTACTCCCGAAAAGCAAAGTCTATATGAAGGACTTTAAAGACAGTCCCTAAAGACAACACTTCGTCATAGTAGTGAAAGTTTCTTTATTTTTGGTGAAAGTTGTGATTTTTAATATGAAAAATGTTATGATAATTTGCATGGTTAACTTTATTCAACCCTATTGTCATCGACAAAAACAATGAATTGAATGAGTATTCGGAGGTGTGGAAAAATGGCAAAATTAACAAAAGAAGAAGTTAAACACGTTGCAAATTTAGCACGTCTTGCAATTACGGAAGAGGAAGCAGAGAAATTTGCTGAACAGCTTGGTAAAATTACAGACTTCGCAGAGCAACTAAACGAGTTAGATACAACGAATGTTGAACCAACAACTCATGTTTTACCACTAGTAAATGTAATGCGTGAAGATGTGGCAACAAAAGGCTTAGACCGTGAAGTAATGATGTTAAACGTAAAAGAACAAGAAGATGGTCAAGTAAAAGTACCAGCTATCATGTAATACTAAAACATAGGAGGATTCCTCATGACGTTATTTGAACGTTCAGCAAAAGAGCTACAAGCTGACATTAAAGCGGGTAAGCTAACAATCGCTGATTTAACAAAAGAAGCATACGAACGTGTGGCAAAGCTTGACGGCGATGTACAAGCTTTCCTTGCTTTAAACGAAGAAAAAGCAACTGCACAAGCAGTTGAAATGGACAAAGTGCCATTTGAAGAGCGTGGACCACTTTTCGGTCTTCCTATCGGTGTTAAAGACAACATCGTGACAGAAGGATTAGAAACAACTTGTGCTTCTAAAATTCTAGAAGGCTTTATGCCAATTTACGATGCAACAGTAGTTAAAAAGCTACGTGAAGCAGGTATGGTCACTATCGGTAAATTAAACATGGACGAGTTTGCAATGGGTTCTTCAAATGAAAACTCGTACTATAAAACGACAAAAAATCCATGGAACTTAAACCACGTACCAGGTGGATCTTCAGGTGCGTCTGCAGCAGCAGTAGCAGCAGGCGAAGTACCATTCTCACTTGGTTCTGATACAGGTGGTTCAATCCGTCAACCAGCAGCATATTGCGGTGTTGTAGGGATGAAACCTACATATGGTCGTGTATCTCGCTTTGGTTTAGTTGCATTTGCATCTTCTCTAGATCAAATCGGGCCAATTACTCGTAATGTTGAAGACAACGCGCTTTTACTTGAAGCCATTGCAGGATTAGATTCAAACGATTCAACTTCTGCAAACGTAGAAGTTCCAAACTACGCAGCAGCACTTACAGGCGACGTAAAAGGCTTACGTATCGCTGTGCCAAAAGAATTCCTTGATGAAGGTGTTGGCGAAGCAGCACGCCAATCAGTGCTTGAAGCATTAGAAGTATTAAAAGGCTTAGGTGCTACAGTAGAAGAAGTATCACTTCCTCATTCGAAATACGCACTTGCAGCATACTATATTCTTTCTTCTTCAGAAGCGTCTTCTAACCTTTCTCGTTTTGACGGTATCCGTTATGGTTTCCGTGCAGAAAATGTTAATAATTTGATGGACCTTTATAAAGAAACACGTGCACAAGGCTTCGGTGATGAAGTAAAACGTCGTATCATGCTTGGTACTTACTCATTAAGCGCAGGTACGTATGATGCTTACTACAAAAAAGCGCAACAAGCACGTACACTTATCAAAGCAGACTATGACAAAGTATTTGAAGACTTTGATGTAATCATTGGACCAACTTCTCCAACACCAGCATTTAAAATTGGTGAAAACGTTAATGATCCAATGACGATGTATGCAAATGATATTTTAACAATTCCTATGAACTTAGCTGGTGTGCCAGCCATTTCAATTCCATGTGGCTTTGAAAATGAGCTGCCATTAGGCTTACAAATTATCGGTAAATACTTCGACGAAGCAACAATTTACCGTGTAGCTCATGCTTTTGAACAAGCAACCGAGTTCCATAAACAAGTTCCTCAAATTTGGGAGGGAAAATAACATGAACTTTGAAACAGTCATTGGTTTAGAAGTACACGTTGAGTTAAAAACGAACTCAAAAATCTTCTCATCGGCACCAGCTCATTTCGGTGCTGAACCAAATACAAATACTACAGTAATCGATTTAGGTTATCCTGGTGTTCTACCAGTACTAAATAAAAATGTTGTTGATTTCGCAATGCGTGCAGCACTTGCACTTAACATGGAAATCGAACAAGAAACAAAATTTGACCGTAAAAACTACTTCTATCCAGATAATCCGAAAGCTTATCAAATTTCTCAATTCGATAAGCCAATCGGTAAAAACGGCTGGATTGATATCGAGGTAGACGGTTATACAAAACGTATCGGTATTACGCGTCTTCATATGGAAGAAGATGCAGGAAAGCTTTCTCACTCTGGTGATCACTCTTTAGTTGACTTTAACCGTCAAGGTACACCACTTGTAGAAATCGTTTCTGAGCCAGATATTCGTACAGCAAACGAAGCGTATGCTTACTTAGAAAAATTAAAATCAATTATCCAATATACAGATGTCTCTGACTGTAAAATGGAAGAAGGTTCACTACGTTGTGACGCCAACATTTCTATTCGTCCATATGGTCAAGAAGAATTTGGTACAAAGACAGAGCTTAAAAACCTTAACTCTTTCAACTATGTTCGCCGTGGTATAGAGCACGAGGAATTACGCCAAGCTGATGTTCTTCTTTCAGGTGGGGTAATTGAGCAAGAAACACGTCGCTTCGATGAAAAAACAGGCAAAACAATTCTTATGCGTGTAAAAGAAGGAACTGACGATTACCGCTACTTCCCAGAGCCAGACTTAGTTCGTCTATCGATCTCTGATGAATGGTTAGAGCGAGTAAAATCAGAAATTCCTGAGCTTCCAGATGCTCGTAAAAAACGCTATGCTGATGAATTAGGCTTAACACCATATGATGCAGGAGTTCTTGTTATTTCAAAAGAAATCTCAGACTTCTTCGAGGCTATGGTAGCTAAAGGTGCAGATGCAAAGCTTTCAGCAAACTGGCTTATGGGTGATGTTTCTGCATACTTAAATGCAGAACAAAAAGACCTTAAAGATACTGCATTAACGCCAGAAAACCTTGCGGAAATGGTGAAATTAATCACTGACGGAACTATTTCTTCTAAAATCGGTAAAAAAGTATTTGCTGAATTAGTAGAAAATGGTGGTTCCGCAGCAGAAATCGTTAAAGCAAAAGGTTTAGTTCAAATTTCTGATGAAGGTGCATTACTTGCTATCGTTACAGAAGTTTTAGACAACAATGCACAATCAATTGAAGACTTCAAAAACGGTAAGGATCGCGCTATCGGCTTCTTAGTTGGTCAAATTATGAAAGCTACTAAAGGTCAAGCGAACCCACCAATGGTCAATAAATTATTACAACAAGAAATTGCAAAACGTTAATTGCAATTATTATAGAAGGCCAAGAGAGCAAATTCGTTTTCTTGGCTTTTTATTTTAAAAAATATACATACAAAAGACTCTTTAGGGTATCTATACAAAGATAAATGCCTTGCCAAGTAAAACGATATTTGCTGTAAATCGACACTAAAAAATACCAAATTAACACTTAATAGTTGTCTTCAAAGAGTATTCATAGCAAAATATAGTATAGAACATGATATAGCTTTAGGAGGTAATCAATGAAAACTGAACAACAATATTTCGATGATGCGATTTCGATTCAACAATATATGGATAATATGACGACGTTAAAAGAGGAAAGCTTCCGTATTTATGATGGCTTCGAAGTGCCATTAAACGATGGTTTTATCGAACTACTAAAGGACAAGCAACCAAAAATTTTAACAATTACTGAGGATTGGTGTGGGGACGCCATGTTAAACAATCCAGTTATTCGTCGAGTTACAGAGGCAGCAGGGTTAGATATGCGCGCAGTATTACGTGATGCTGATACAGATTTAATTGATCGCTATTTAACAAACGGTGGCCGTGCAATTCCGATTTATATTTTATTAGATGATGCAGGGCAGGTTGTTGGAAAATGGGGACCGCGTGCACCAGAATTACAGGAACTAGTAGTGAGTAAGCGAGCTACTTTACCTGATAAAGAAGATCCTACATTTGAAGATGCACAAAAAGCACTATATGCTGAAATTCGTGACGAGAATATTACAAATAAAGCATATTGGACATTTGTCTATGAGGATTTCAAAAAGCAAGTAACAGCTGCATTACAATAATTATAAATCGTAAGGCTGCATATCAGAAAATAAGGACATGCCTTACTTTTGTTGACTATTGAAAGCTTAATGCAACATTTAAACGAATAGTTCGTTGAAAGAAATAGAATCTTATGAAGCAAAGAAGGTATGTTATGAAACGAGCAAGAATCATTTATAATCCTACATCTGGGCGTGAAGTGTTTAAAAAGCATTTACCAGAAGTATTGGCAAAATTAGAGGTAGCGGGCTATGAGACATCTTGTCACGCAACAACTTGTGAAGGCGATGCAACCATTGCAGCAAAAAATGCAGTTGAACGTGGCTTTGATATCATCATTGCAGTTGGTGGAGATGGCACATTAAATGAAGTTGTTTCAGGTGTGAGTTCATTTGAGAACCGCCCGAAAGTAGGTTTAATTCCGATGGGCACTACGAATGACTTTGCCCGTGCCGTGCACATTCCGCGAAATATTGAAGCTGCAGTTGACATCATTATTAAAGGCGAAACATTGCCGGTTGATGTTGGTTTATTAAATGGGGAACGCTATTTCATTAATATTGCCGCTGGCGGACGTATTACGGAGTTAACTTATGAAGTGCCAAGTAAAATGAAAACAATGCTAGGACAGCTAGCTTATTACTTAAAAGCAGTAGAAATGATCCCATCAATTAAAGCTTCTCATATGCGTATCGAATATGATGGCGAAGTGTTTGATGGGGATGCCATGATGTTTTTATGCGGCTTAACAAATTCAGTGGGTGGCTTTGAAAAGCTAGCACCTGATGCAAGTATTAATGATGGCTACTTTACTTTATTAGTATTGAAAAAAGTAAGCTTACCTGAGTTTATTCAGCTTGCTGCAATGGCATTAAGAGGCGAGCATTTGAATGATGATCGTGTAATTTATAAAAAGGCAAGTGTTGTAAAAGTATCTACTGAAGATGAAATACATTTAAACTTAGATGGTGAGTATGGTGGGGATGCACCTGCAACATTTGAAAACTTGAAACGTCATATTGAAATTTTTGTTCCACTAGCAGATATTCGTGAGGAAGACCGTATATAATGAACATAAAAAAGAGCTCTGCTTAATTTAGGTGGAGCTCTGTTTAATTTAAGGTGAGAGCCTGTTTAATCGAATTTTTTGGTGATTAATGGTTCATCACCAAAAGTTGTGGAGGATTTTTGTTAAAAAGTCTACTATGTAAATAAGTTGATTGGAGTGGAGGCTGGGCGACTCCTTGGGGATTAGCGTCACAGATGAGACCCTGCAGCGTAGCGAAGCGGCTCATCGGACGCCCCCAGGAAAGCGGCCAGCCGGAACGGAAATCAACCACACGTTTTGGTGATGGTCCATATTAATGGGTTAATCACCATATATATGAACATTTTCATCCTTTAATTGGTATTGTGAATGAATTAAGAAAAATGTTTGGCAAATGTGCGTATATTACTTGAACAAAATTTGAAACCTTTATAATAGGCCGAAATTCCGGTCCATTATAAAGGTTTTTTTCGTTGCAATAGTGGAAAATGGGGTAGAGATAAGGGAAAGGAAGTGTTGCCTTTGTATAAATCACAGGAAAGAAAGCTCATTTGGCTAAGCTTTGGTGTTGCAATTATTATGCTACTTTCCATACTTGGAAGAATATTTGGAGGTTAGGGGGGCAATGACATGGTGAATGAATCAGCAGTCTTTTGGAGTAGAGCATTAACGGAACTAACATTATCCTTCCATATTATTTATGCAACGATTGGTGTTGGTGTCCCGTTAATGATTATGATCGCACAATGGACTGGGTATAAAAAGAATGATGAGCACTATATTTTAATGGCAAGACGTTGGGCACGAGGTTTTGTTATTACGGTTGCAGTTGGAGTCGTCACAGGGACAGCAATTGGCTTACAGTTATCCTTACTATGGCCGAATTTCATGCAGCTTGCCGGTCAGACAATTGCCTTACCACTTTTCATGGAAACGTTCGCATTTTTCTTTGAAGCCATCTTTTTAGGCATCTACCTATATACTTGGGATCGCTTCGATAGTCAGAAGAAGCATATGCTACTGTTAATCCCAGTTGCTGTCGGTGCATCGATGTCAGCTGTGTTTATAACAATTGTCAATGCGTTTATGAATGCGCCACAAGGATTTGATATTGTAGACGGCCAGCTAGTGAATATTCAACCATTTTTAGCAATGTTTAATCCAGCAATGCCGACAAAGGTAGCGCATGTTCTCGTTACAGCCTATATGACATCCGCATTTGTGTTAGCAGCAATTGCAGGATATCGTATGCTTAGAGGTTCTAAGCATATATATCATAAAAAATCTTTATTACTACTTATGAAGATTGGTCTGATTTTCTCCATTGCTTCAGCAATTATTGGAGACTTTTCAGGAAAATATTTAGCAGAATATCAGCCAGAAAAACTAGCTGCGGCTGAGTGGCATTTTGAAACGGCAGACAAAGCTTCCCTTATACTATTTGGTGTATTAGAAGGGGAAGAAGTAAAATATGCTATTAAAGTACCTTATGCTTTGAGTGTTTTAGCACATAATAATCCAAATGCAGAGGTAATTGGCTTAGATCAATTTGCAGAAGAAGATCGACCACCATTATATATCCATTACCTCTTTAATCTCATGGTGTTTATCGGCATGTTTATGGCACTCGTTTCACTCGTTTATGTATGCGGGAAAGCACGTGATTGGCAGTTTATTCATTCACGTTGGTTTAGATGGATTGTTGTTGCAGGTGGACCACTTTCTATTATTGCGATTGAAGCAGGATGGTGGCTTGCTGAAGTTGGACGACAGCCTTGGATCTTATATGGATTAATGCGAACACCAGAAGGGGCCACGACGAGTGACCATGTAGATTTAATGATGCTGTTGTTTACAGGTGTGTATGCCGTATTAGGAGTAGGAAGTATGGTCGTGTTAATTCGTATGTTCAAAAAGAATCCAATTGAGCGAGAGTTAGAAGATCGCCATGCTGAAAAAGGCGGTGACATCCTATGACATTAGAGATTTTAGGTATTTCAGTTTTATGGATTTTCCTATTTGGTTATGTCATTGTAGCTTCAATCGATTTTGGTGCAGGCTTTTTTAATGCCTACAGCCTACTAATCGGAAAAAATCACATTTTAACAAATATTATTAAACGTTATTTATCACCAGTTTGGGAAGTAACCAATGTCTTTTTAGTATTCTTCTTTGTTGGGATTGTTGGATTTTTCCCACAAACAGCTTTCTATTATGGAACGATTTTACTTGTTCCAGTTAGTATTTCGCTAGTGCTTCTTGCAATACGAGGCTCCTATTATGCATTTGAATCATATGGCGCACGTGGGCATATTGGTTACACGTTGACGTATGGTATAGCAGGCTTACTTATTCCAGCCTCACTCTCTGTTGTATTTGCGATTGCTGCTGGCGGCTATGTTGATATTGCTGACGGGCAACCGTTCTTGAATTATTGGACGTTGTATACGAGCCCGTTTGCTTGGAGTATTGTCGTGCTAAGCATTGCAGCGGTACTGTATATTTCAGCTGTGTTTTTAACTTGGTATGCACATAAAGCTAAGGATCGAGAAGCTACAAATTTAATGCGTAAATACGCACTTGCTTGGGCGATACCATTAATGGTGAGTGCGCTCGGCATTATGTACGAAATGAAATTCATTAACCCTGAAAGTTACAATAACCTAGTTAATTTATGGTGGATGTTTGCCATATCTGCCGTGCTATTTATTATTACTGTAGTGTTACTATGGATGCGAAAAAATTACGGTCTTGCGGTTAGTTTATTGATTGCCCAATTCGCAGTGGCATTCTTTGCATATGGAATTGCCCAATATCCATATTTACTGTATCCGTATTTAACAATTTACGATAGCTTTACAAGCACACAAATGGCGATTGCACTCGTCATTGCGTTTATTTTGGGACTATGTCTGCTTATTCCATCACTGTTCTTGCTGTTGAAATTATTCCTTTTCAACAAAAATTATGTGACAGGAAAAGAAGATAATCACGCATAGGAGGTATACAACTATGACAAGCTTTTTGATTTTTTATGCACCATTTATAGTCGTCATCCTAGGTGTAGTTGCTGCATTCTGGTGGGCACCTAGAGATTACCATACAGTAAGGAAAGAGGGGAAGAGTCGCGAATAGCGGCTCTTTTTTCTACTCGTGTAAAGGTGATCAGTTTGAAGTGATTTCTGATCAGTTAGAAGAGGAGTCGACCACATTTGAGCCGTTAATATGAAGCCTTGTTCTTTTTTCATCCGCCTCAACATGCTACAATAAAGAGATTGAAATGGAGGATGTACGAATGTCAGCACCCGTGAAAAAGAATGACCGACTAACAGTTTATATAGAAGATTTAACACATGATGGCAATGGCGTCGCAAAGGTCGATGGCTATCCATTATTTATCCAAGGTGCACTTCCTAGTGAAACGGCGGAAATACATGTTGTAAAAACGTTAAAAAACTATGGCTTTGCGAAGGTCGTAGAAATTCTCGAGCCATCATCAGATCGAGTAGATGCGCCTTGTGAATATTTCAAACAATGTGGCGGCTGCCAATTACAGCACCTGTCTTATGAAGGACAGTTAAAATGGAAAGAAAACATGGTGCGTAATGTCATGCAGCGCATTGGTAAAATTAACGCGCCTGTTCTACCAGTGAAGGGCATGGAAGAGCCTTGGCATTACCGTAATAAAGCGCAAATACCTTTCTCCTCAAATGAAGCAGGACAAGCAATTGCTGGTTTCTACAAAACGAAGTCTCATAGTATTGTGGATATGGAGCGATGCTTAATTCAGACTGGAGAAGCGGACGCTATTCTTGCAGGTTTGAAAAAGGAATTAGCGGCAATCGGTATTCGACCATACAACGAGCAAACACATGAGGGAATGCTACGCCACGTAGTTATTCGTAAAGCACGAGCAACTGGTGAAGTGATGGTTGTTGTCGTAACTAAAAAGAAAAAATTCCCGCAAAAAGAAGCCGCTGTTGCGACAATCCAAAAGCTTGTCCCGAATGTTACATCCATTATGCAAAACGTTAATAGCGACAAAACGAACGTTATTTTCGGTGATGAAACCGTAAATCTGTGGGGCAAGGACGTTATTATTGATACAATTGGCGATGTTCGCTTTGAAATTTCAGCCCGTTCATTTTACCAAGTAAACCCTGAGCAAACGGAAGTTCTATACAAACAAGCATTAGACTACGCTAACTTGCAGGGTGATGAACGAGTAATTGATGCATACTGTGGTATCGGCACAATTTCTTTATTCCTTGCACAAAAAGCAAAGGCTGTTATGGGGGTTGAAATTGTCCCACAAGCGATTGAAGATGCAAAACGCAATGCAGCACTTAATGGCTTTACGAACACGTATTTCGAGGCTGGGCCAGCAGAGGAAGTTATTCCACGCTGGTATAAGGAAGGTAAAGAAGCGGATGTTTTAGTAGTTGACCCACCACGCAAAGGCTGCGATGAGGCTCTTCTTCAGACGATTTTAGAGCAACGTCCTAAGCGTGTTGTGTATGTGTCCTGTAACCCAGCTACATTAGCACGTGACCTTCGAATTTTAGAGGATGGGGGCTATCAAACGCAGGAGATTCAACCTGTAGATATGTTCCCGCATTCGACGCATGTGGAGGTTGTTACGGAACTAACTCTAAAGGAGTGATCATAATGGACGCAGCAAAAAAATGGCTCTCTATCCCGAAAGATATTAGAGAAATGCTCGTGAAAAACGTATTTTGTGGCAATTGTGGTGTAACGACAATTGTGAAGTACACGATACAAGAGGGAGAATATGCCCCTGTATTGAAGGGGAAATGCAAGACTTGTGGTAGGGATGTTGCTCGGGTGATTGATTAGTAAATGATAGAACTCTGAAAGGATGGAGTGAATATTCCATCCTTTTTGTGTAAACATGGAAGGGTTTTGGTTGAATTTTATGCTTGAATAGAAGAGGTTACTTTTGATATATGTGAATGAAAATAAACATTACCGACTTTCACAAATTATAAATGCCAAATGTATTTGTGTTTGATAATCAGTTATTGAGCATGATATAAGTGTAAAAGAAGTAGAACATTTGGCTTCATATATTTTGATCGAGAGCTTGAAGTTGAGAGGATTTGAGTTTGACATGATAGATAATTTTTGGCGTGACTTACCGCGACCATTTTTTGTACTTGCACCAATGGAAGATGTGACGGATGTTGTTTTTCGTCATGTAGTAAGTGAAGCCGGTCGACCGGACGTATTTTTCACAGAGTTTACAAACTCGGATAGCTATTGTCATCCAGAGGGTATGAAAAGTGTGCGTGGTCGTTTAATTTTTACAGAAGATGAACAGCCAATGGTGGCACATATTTGGGGGGATAATCCCGAATATTTTCGTCAAATGAGTATTGGTATGGCGGAGCTAGGTTTTAAAGGTATCGATATTAATATGGGTTGTCCTGTACCGAATGTGGCATCGAGAGGGAAAGGTAGTGGCCTTATTCTGCGTCCAGACGTTGCGGCAGAGCTTATTCAAGCGGCAAAAGCAGGAGGACTACCTGTCAGCGTGAAAACACGACTTGGCTTTAAAGAGGTAGATGAGTGGGGGGAGTGGCTAACGCATATTTTAAAGCAGGATATTGCGAACCTTTCTATTCATTTACGTACAAGAAAGGAAATGAGCCAAGTAGATGCGCATTGGGAGCTAATTCCGGAAATCAAAAAATTGCGTGACCGTATTGCACCAAATACGTTGCTAACAATCAATGGAGACATTCCTGACCGTCAAACTGGGCTACAGCTTGCTGAACAATATGGTATTGATGGCGTTATGATTGGGCGAGGTATTTTTAAAAATCCATTTGCTTTTGAAAAAGAGCCGAAAGAGCATAGTAGTAAAGAGTATCTTGATCTTTTAAGACTGCAGCTTGATCTTCAAGATCAATATGCAGAAGTACTACCACGTTCAATCTCTGGGCTGCATCGCTTTTTCAAAATTTATGTTAAAGGATTCCGTGGAGCTGGTGAATTAAGAAATCAATTGATGAACACGAAATCAACAGATGAAGTGCGCGCATTACTTGATAACTTTGAATCAAACAATGTTAAATGACGAAAAAGAGGGGCAATGAACCCCTCTTTTTCGTTGCCTAATTCAGTTTTGTAAAGTACCTTATCTCTTCTGTATCCGTATAAAAACCGACCGACTCGTATAGAGATAAAGCTGACTTATTTGTAGTTAGTACCATGAGAGTAGCTTTTTGTAGCTGATGAGACTTAAGGTATGTCATGGCTTGCGTAAGCAAAAACTGGGCAATACCACGTTTCCTCCACGGTTTACGGACAAAAACGTCCTCTATTACACCGTAGTCTTCTTCTTGCCATGCCATCAGTCCGCCAATTATAACGTCTGTTTGACATATGACCATGGATGTCCATAGCTTGTTGTTCTTGTATTCAGATAACCTATTTAGACCAAGTGGAGTGTCTGGCCAAATTTCGGCTTCTATATCGAGATAATCTCTTTCCTCGCTAGATGTCTCCATGTTCCAGTGTGAGAATTGAAATTCTTCTTGTAATGTTAATGCAGGAATAGGTTTATTCAAATCACGATTCATACGATATAGGCTATTTAAAGGGAGGTAGCCTTTTTGGATAAAAAACTGATTGTTTGCAGTTTCTTCGGAGTCGTTACCAACGCATAGGATTGTTCCATATTCTTTAGGCAAAGTTTCCTTTAATTGTTGTGCTCTTGTAAAAAGATATTGATAGACTTTATCGAGCAGAGCAATGTCATGTTCTCTGTCAGAAATAGTTTTAAGATTAACGTATATTGAGTGGTTATTCTCTATTGAACGACCGGGGGGTACAACGTTAATGATACTAACTTGCCCCTTAGCGACCATTTTCCCATTTTCAAATGCGCAATAAACGTTACGCCAATTATCTTCGTCTCCGACCCACCAAAATGTCGCATTTTCTTTTGCTGTTACGGATTGGTACAATTCTCTAAGTAAAGGCATGTCTCCATGTTCGAAATTACGTATGAAAATTTCTGTTGATGATTGGCCCAAAATAATCCTCCTCGTAGTATGGGATTTCGCAGTTTAGAAGGTTACTATGCGATATCTATACATTATATATCATAAAATGGTATTATATGTAATAATATTTTTGGTGCTTAAATCTTTCTAAAATAGCCTGTTACCCATTGCCCAAAAGGAGAATTAACGATGTACAATTGAAGACGATACTGAATTAAGTGCGCTTATTCAAGAAAGCTTGGAGCGCTATGGGTATACTGTTGTACAGTCTGAAGACTTTTTTAATATAAAATGGCCTCCTATCTAACTAGAAGGTGATTTTTTCTACTATAAGGCATTGCTTTTTTAATAATAATCTTATAAAATGTAGAACAACATAAAAGAACGAAATAAAATTCCTTTAATACGGTCCAGAGAGGCTGAAAAGGGCTACTTGATATTTTAAGGCTAATAATATCTTTGATTTGGCATGCCCTTTTGTCCTCTGTGACAGGAGGGCTTTTATTTTGCATTTAACCTCTTTTAATGGAGTCCCGTGAGGCTTCAAAAGAGAATGGACAAGAATTGTATAATCCATTCCCTCAAAAAGAGCTTTTTATCAACAAGAAACTGGAGGATTGTAAAGATGGATTATCGTAAGAAAACAGTGGTAGCTTCAGTAGCTGGTTTAACGTTGGAAGGGATGGACATTATGTTTATCTCCTTTGCGATGACAATGATTATTTCGGAATTTAACATTGATTTCGCAACAGGTGGGCTCATTTCTTCCGTAACGAATATTGGTATGCTGTTAGGTGGCATTATTTTCGGGGTTTTAGCTGATAAGTATGGGCGAGTAAAAGTATTTACTTATACCGTCTTGTTGTTTGCGCTTGGTACAGCTTTAACGGGGTTAGCAACAAATATTGAACAAATTTATATGTATAGATTTATCGCTGGTCTTGGTGCAGGGGGCGAATACGGTATTGGTATGGCGCTTGTTGCCGAGGCTTGGCCGAAGAATAAGCAAGGGAGAGCCTCTTCCTATGTTAGTGTAGGTGCTCAATATGGAGTTATTTTAGCAGCGTTACTAAGTGCCGTTATTCTTCCGACTTTAGGATGGAGAGCTTTATTCTTTGTTGGAGTGTTACCTGTTATTTTCGCATACATTGTGCGAAAAAATCTTGAGGAATCACCAGAGTGGGTGGCTGCTCAGAAAAATAAAAAAATCAACAAGCAACATGAAAAAGGGAAGTTGGCGCAGCTATTTGAAACGCCTCGAACTTCGATGACGACAATATCATTAATCGTTATGGCAACTGTTCAAATTGCTGGTTACAATGGCTTAATGATTTGGTTGCCATCTATGTTGCAAAAATCTCAAGGTCTATCCGTTTCAAGCTCGGCACTTTGGACAATTAGCACAGCAGTTGGCATGATTATTGGGATGCTAACATTTGGGCGAGTTATGGACCGATTTGGCGCAAAGCGTGCATTCGGAATCTTTTTACTTACCTCTGCATGTGCAGTGTTTTTATATGCTTATGCCACAGGTAGTTTCGCAATTTTATTAGGTGGTGCAATTGTCGGCTTTTTCTCAAACGGGATGTTCGCAGGGTATGGAGCTTTAATTAGTAGCTTCTATCCGGTGCAAATTCGTAGTACAGCAACAAATACGATTTTTAACTTTGGTAGAGCAATTGGAGGATTTTCACCAATCTTTGTCGGCTATATTCTTCAAAGTTATGATATGACGGTCGTTATGATCTATTTAGCTGCCCTATATTGTATTTCCTTTATCGTGATGCTTACTCTAAAAAAAGGGGCAAGCGAGGCTTTACAACCGGTTGGAATTAAATAAATCAATGATGCCTTGGCATAATTGTGTCTGGAATCGGCTTTGTGCTTAGGCCTGCAGATGTTTTTTGCGCAAAAGCGTAGTGCTAACGCTGCGTCAGCAACAGCACGATGCAGGTCAGTTAGCCGTTATCGCATGGATGCGATGACATCCTCGAACTTCTTTCCGATTCCGTGACATCCGCCGGAGGCTTTAACTTCTTTCAGCGGATGTTTTTGACTGGAAGCGTGCGACGGGTACAGATGTTTAAAGACACCCGCTGAAAGAAGTTAAAATATGAAAGAACGAATGCCAATTTAAAAAGCGATTCGTTCTTTTTTAATTTTATTATTATAATAAACCTTTTGAACGTTTTTCAGCCATTTCTACGAGGCGTTTTGTTATTTCTCCCCCGACTGAACCGTTTGCACGAGAAGAGGCTTCTGGCCCTAATTGTACATTAAATTCTTGTGCGATTTCATATTTCAATTGATTAACGGCTTCATGTACACCGGGAACTAGAAGCTTATTTGAACTACGATTAGCCATTTATCTCACCTCCTTGTGATTAGAATGGTCGAGAGTTAGCTAATCATACATGTTAAAAAATAAAATGCACATTCTAAATACTATAGTAAAGTAACTTTTGGAAAGCTAACTAAAATTGTGAATGTCTCTGCTATAATAAAGTAATGCTTCAATTAGGATAGGATTATTAGAAGCGCTTTTACCGTTAAAAATGGAGGTTGTTAAAATGACGAACAATGATATTTTAATTCGTTTAAGATATGCATTAGATATCAAAAATACAGATATGGTTAAAATTTTTCAGCTAGGTGGCATGGACTATACGAAAGAAGAAGTATTGAACATGCTCATTAAAGTTTATGATGAGGAAGAAGCACCAGAAGAATACATTAAATGTAATAATAAAATGTTAGAGGCTTTTTTAAATGGCTTTATTACATTTAAACGAGGTCCGCAAAAGCCTAAGCCAGGTCAATCAGAAGGACCACTACCTGTTTCAGGAAAAGAAAGCCCTAATAATATGTTATTAAAGAAAGTAAAGATTGCGTTAGCCTTAACGAGTGAGGAGATGCTCGATATTTTATATGATGGAGGCGTTAGCGTTTCGAAAGGCGAGTTAGGTGCCATTTTAAGAAATCCAAGTCATCGTAACTATAAAGAATGTGGCGATCGCTTTGTGAGAAATTTTTTAAGAGGGCTGACAGATAAGTATAGAAATTAAAATAACATTCACTGTGGATTGTCAAGTATGAATTTTTTAAAAAAACTAATGGATTAATGATTAACAAAGCAACTGCCATTTTGCAGTTGTTTTTTTGTGAAAAAATTACGTAAAAATACTCGTTGTGATAAAAATATTCTGTAAAAAGCGCGTTTTTCTTAGTTGAATATAGTTGACAATTTGTGACGGAATTGTGTACACTAAAAATACATAAAGTTGTCACAAAGAGGAAAAATAAATGTTCACGAACAGAGGGGTGCTTTTATGTTTGGATTAAACATTTTATTAGTTGCTTTCGCATGTGTTACGATTCCGCTTGTTGTTGCTTCAGTAATGTTAGACATTTTTTATGCAGAAAAGAAACAAGTTCGTTTTTCATTACGCCGTACATCGATGTGGTATTCCTGCATGTTTGCGTTAGCATTTATACCGTCGGTTTTATACATGACACTAAAATAATAATCATTTAGGGGTAATTGATTATTTAAAAATTATAGTAGCAGCTACAATTTTGCGTTGTAGCTGTTTTTTATTTCCCTGAAGAGAATTGTGGATGTGCCGAGAAAATTGTGTAATATTATTCATTTTATTGAATTGGTAAAATAGTAAATATTATGTGTTTTTTTATCTAGTTACATTGACTACTTTTACCCATTGTGTTAATTTGAGGAGGAAAAAGATGGGCAAATCTGCTGAAAGGTAGAGACGCAAAGCTACAGGTCTAAGGTAATGAATACTATGATGGCTGAGCTGCAAAGGAGTACTAGTTAAGTACATCTATAGCTAGTCATATTCTTTGATGCCTATTTCTTTTGAAATAGGTTATTTTTTTTGCCCAAAATACGATCAAGGAGGAAGTAATAATCATGAAGTTGTTTAAAAATGTTTCATTAAAAAGCAAACTTTTACTAACGGTTTCTATTATTGTTTTGCTTCTAATTGCTATTATTACTACACAAAGTATTAGAGAATTAAACAATCGAATGTCTGTTGATTTAGAGCAAGAGTTGAAAAGTGTTGGTTTATTGACAGCTATGAATCTTGATAGGAATGATGTTAAAGATTTATTGACTGAAAAGGGAGAGACGAATGCTAAATTTAAAAAAATTCAAAAGCAACTCGATAAGATTCAAGAAGAACAAGGTATTATGAGTTGGAGCTATATTTGGGATGTGAAGGACGCAGATGGCGTTAACCCGATCGGCTATACATCTAATTTGAACGAGGTCTATGAAGCGGGTGAAATCTTTACTGATTTAGCAGATGAACATGTAAAAACGGCTAAATTGGCAATTAAAAATAATAGCACTGCTGTAACTGATATTTTCGAAGATCCTTATGGTTCATGGCGAACTGTGTTTACCCCTATTAATGATGACAATGGCAAGCTCATTGCTTTATTAGGTATTGATTATTCTGCGGACTACATAAATACGATCATTAAAACAAGTGTCATAAAACAAATCGTTCTAGCTGTTATTGGAATTTTACTTCTATTAGTTTTACTCTACATAATTATTGATCGTCTATTAAAACCACTTAAGAAAGTAGTGAACGCTGCAAATCAAGTAGCGAATGGACAATTGATAAATGTAGATTTAGAAATAACGAAGGACGAAATAGGAAATTTATCTAAATCTATTCAAACGATGGTTTCCAATTTACAACATATTATTTTAAATATTAGAAATACATCTGACAACGTTTCTTCAGCTGCTAATCAGCTAACTATTAATGCAGCAGAAACATATAACAGCTCAACAATTATTGCCCAAGACATGGGACAAATCACGCAAAACGCTGAGGCTTCAATGGTTATGACTGAGGAAACGGCTGCTGCTATGGAGGAAACAGCGACAGGCATCCAGCAAATTGCTGACTCTGCTAATACGGCAGCCGAATCATCTATTTCTGCTTCTCAAGCTTCAGAACGTGGAAATCAAGTTGTTCAGCAGGTCATTGCACAAATGGAGTTGATTAATGATTCTGTTGAACAAATCGGTACAACAATAAATGGATTACATATCAATACGAAAAAAATTAGTGATATCGTAAATCTTATTACAGCCATAGCCGATCAAACAAATTTACTAGCTTTGAATGCGGCAATCGAAGCTGCTAGAGCAGGAGAGCATGGCAAAGGCTTCGCGGTTGTCGCTGATGAGGTTAGACGATTAGCGGAACAATCATCACAGTCTGCAACGGAAATATACAATTTAATTAGTACAATACAAGCTGATTCAAATGCCTCTATCACTGTTATGGAAAAAGGGAAAGAAGATGTAAAGGCTGGTATGGAGTTTACAAACGAAGTAGGGGAAATCTTTAAAGAAATTCTCACTTCATCAGAAGAAGTTGCTAGTCAGATACGCGAAATTTCAGCTGCATCTCAACAAATTTCAGCTTCTTCGGAGGAAGTAGCAGCATCTGTCAATAATATTAAGCAATCTGCGGAGCAGTCTTCTGAATTCTCGGCGAATGTGTCAAGTGCAACGCAAGAGCAATTGACGACCATGCAAGAGGTGAAAGAAGCATCTTCTTCATTAGGAAAAACAGCAGAAGAATTGCAGGTACTTGTAGCAAAATTCAAATTGGAGAATGATCAATAATGGACATTAATTTTAAAGGAAAAAATGTACTAATTACGGGTTCAAGTAAAGGAATCGGTAAAGCCATTGCTTTGGGCTTTGCCGAGCATGGGGCCAATATATGTATCAATTATATTGGTGATGAAAATGAAGCAGAGGAGGTTCGTGCGCAAGCAGAAAAGTTTGGTGTACAGGCTATAAAATATAAAGCAGATGTATCGAATTCTCAACAAGTTCAAGCTATGTATCAATATCTGGACAAACAGTTAGGCGAAATTGATGTTCTTGTCAATAATGCTGGGTTCGCGCAGGCTTCAAGCATTACGGATTTAACAGATGAGCAGTGGGATAAAATGATCAAAGTTCATCTATATGGTTGTTTCTACAATTGTCGAGAAGCAGCAAAAAGAATGAAAGAACGAAACAACGGAAAAATGATTAATATTTCTTCAGATATTGGTAGTTTAGGTTGTGAGGAATTTACGCATTATTCTGCTGCAAAGGGTGGTATTAATGCATTTACGAAGGCTTTGGCACGTGAGTTAGCACCTTCGATACTAGTCAATGCAGTAGCTCCTAGTGGTACATTTACAGACATTCTGAAGGAATTTGGAGAGAATTATGTAGAGGAAGAGTCTGCTAAATATCCGTTAAAACGATTGGCTCAACCAGAAGAAATCGCAAAGACCGTATTATTTTTAGCTTCAGAAAATGCGAATTTCTATACGGGTCAAATATTAACACCAAATGGCGGAGTCGTTATGAACGGTTAATGTGAAAAACTGAGGAGCAATACTATGTTAAATATAATGATCTTTAGCTTATACTTAATTTTTATTTATTACATTGGATATAAAGGATACAAACGAGTTAATACTGCGGAGGATTTAATTGTTGCTGGGTGGAGCATGCCTTTATCTGTTGTTACAGGAAGTCTAGTGGCTGCCTTATTAGCAGCCCCATTTTTCTTTGCAGCAGTAGGCTCTGGTTATACAAGTGGCGGCTTTGAAGGGTCAGCGACAATGGGCGGTTTAGGGACTTGTATGATTCTTGGAGCACTCATTTGGACGAAGCCATTACGTAGATTAAAGGGCTGGACATTAGCAGATTACTATGGATTAAGATATGGCAGTAAAAAGCTCGGGGCTTATACAGGCGTCGTAATGGCGATTGCCTTTGGTGTCTTTAATGCTGCTGCGTTAACAGTTGGTGGCACATATATTATTCAGCAGCTATTACAAATTGATTTCGTACCAGCAGCATTACTTTTTGTATCATTAACTGCCTTATATTCTGTAATTGGAGGCCTTTGGGCTGTAGCCTATACGGAAATTGTTCAGGGGGCACTGGCAGTAGCGGGTATAGTAGGGATCACAATTTTTATCTTATTCTATTACCCTGATGTAACATTTAACCCGGAGTGGTGGAATATTAGTGAACTCTTCAATAAGGCTGGAGCAGAGTTTTGGACATTATATCTTGTGTTAGCACTTGGTGATATTCCGGCAGTGGACTTAGGACAACGGGTAGCCGCGGCTAAAAGTCCAAAAGTAGCTCAGCGCAGTATGATTATAGCTGGGACTATTATTATCGCGATTAGCTGGATTCCGGGTATGCTAGGAGAAGCGTTCAAAACGATTTATCCTGGTAGTACAAATCCAGAGACATTGATGCTTGCCTTTGCTCAAGGATATTTCCCACCGTTATTAGCAGCTATCTTTTTAACAGCAATGGCAGCGATGGGAATGTCTACGGTAGCCGCGTGTTATGTTGCAACTTCAGGAATTGTCACAAAAAACATTTATTTAGACTTTATTAATCGTAACCCAGATCCTAAAAAACTATTAAAATTTTCAAGACTTATTATTATTTTAAGTGCTTTGCTTGGTTTAGTTTTAGCGGTCAGCTTCCAGAAAGTCATTGATTTAGCCTACTTGGCATGGGATATTATATTCGTAACAATTTTCTGGCCAATCGTTTTAGGGCCGTTTTGGAAGCGAGTAAGTACACCTGCAGTTTGGGCGAGTATATCTGTCGGGTTAGTTTATTACATTCTTACATCTTTAACACATGTGCCTAGTCTTCCTATCCAATCAGAGGGATTTTTAGGTTTATTAAATGAGCTGTGGCAGGCACCTGTTTTCTCAGGCGTTGTGATCACAGGTATTACAATTGTTATTGTTAGTTTGATTATTCCACCTTCACAACATGTTCTCGAGATGCATAAAATTGAAAAAGATAAGACTTTAGACAATGTAGGCAGTAAAGAGGAATTAAAGGAACATTTAAATTGATAATTATTGTTAAATAAAAACGGAAATATGAGGGCATTGATTTGTAATGCCCTCATGTTTTTTTTTGCGAAAATAACATTTAATGGAAAAAGAATGGTCCCCCAGAAATTAAGAATGAAAAGATAAAGGTTTGAATAAACTTTCTATTAACATGGATGAAATAAACCTATCGATTATCTTTTTGAGGGTGGGATATGGATGAAAACCTTTTTTCTTGTATTTCTAGGAATGACCTATTTATTACTAGCAAAGTTAGTCGAAGCGGCTATCTTTAGCAACATCTATTTTTTAATTGGTTTAGGTGTATTAATAGCAGGAATTATGCGATATGTTAAAGAATGGTATATCTATAACGATAGATTAAATGAAATGATAGATGCGAGTGAGGAGGAGCTTATGGCTATCCCTCATACACATTGCATCATCTCAAATGATTGTTTAAATGCTTTATTACTAAATGAACTAACAAATACACTTTTTCTCGTAAGTAGAGAAAATTTAGAAGAAGATTTGATTAAAAAAGAAATCTCATTCAATAAAATATATGAAGTTGCTATAGTAGAGGACGACATGTATATTGCTAGGACTAGCAACAGTTTAATAGGTGGTTCATTACTTGGTGAAGATCTAGATATAGAAGAGGAGTTCGATGATGAGGACCTTGGGGATAACGCTGTGTCTCAATTGACGTTGAAAATTGTAGCTGATAACTTATCTGATCCTATTCTAGAATATGATTTTCTCGATATTGGTGAGCCTATATCAAGAGAAGAGGATGAGTATCAAGAAGCGTTACAGTTATGTGAGGAATGGTTTCAGAAGATCAGTGTTATTATCAAACGTTATGAGCTTGAAAGGGTACCCATTAGACAGTGGCAATAAATTAATATGTAGCAATGAAAGCTATCTCGAACGCAATGTCGAGATAGCTTTTTTATAGCTTGATATTTTAAACGTTAAGTAGTGAACCGAAGTGTACCAAACTGCTCGGGGTACAAAGAAATCTCTGTTAAAGACCTAACACGTTCACGTTCCTCAAATTAAGAACTGGTACTTTAAATTTTAAATTGCTGTAATTGGATATTTAGCTCTTCAGCCATACTAGCGAGTTGATTTGCACTTCTTGAAATTTCCTCCATAGTAGCGGCAGTTTCCTCTACTGTTGCTGTTGTTTGTTCTACACCAGCTGCAGACTCTTGAGAAATAGAAGCCATTTCATCAATAGAGACATTGATAGACTCGGAATTTTGAGCAACTTTATTAAGATTGCCTGAAATGGTATTTATATTAAGGATCATTTCTTCAACGGCTTCCGAAATTTGGTCAAATGTTTCGTTTGTTTGATTTAGTTGGGCGTTTCCTCTTTTTACTTCCTCATAGCCGGATTGCAGAGCAGCTGTTACGTTGCCAGTTTCTCCTTGAATACGGTTGACGATTGTTGAAATATCAGTGACAGAGAATTGTACTTGTTCTGCCAGTTTACGAACTTCATCAGCTACAACTGCAAAACCTTTACCATGCTCTCCTGCGCGAGCCGCTTCGATGGCAGCGTTTAAGGCAAGTAAATTTGTTTGATTTGAAATGTCATCAATGACAGAAACAAGTTTGGAAATTTCAGCCGACTGCACATTCAAGCCTTCAACTTTTTTCACTGAATTTAACACAATCTCATTAATAGCTGCCATTTGTTGTGTTGACTGTATCATTAAGTCTTTACCAGTTGTTGTTAGTTCTTGTACATGACTTGAATGTTCTTTTAATTTAATGCCTTCCTGTGTTGTTTCGTGAATACTACGTTGGAAAGAAGACATTGTTCCGGCTAAATCACCTGCTGTAGATGCTTGCGTTTCTGTGCCAGAGGCTAGCTCCTGCATAGTCACGGTAATTTGTTCTGTACCTGTTTGCACTTCATTCGAAGATTGGGCCAGCTCCTCGCTGCTCGCTGCTACTGTTTCGGAAACGGTATAGATTGAGCTAATCGTTTGCTTTAATTTTTCATTCATTTCATTGGCGGAAAGCATTAATTGACCAATCTCATCACGATGAGTTACTGGAAGTAGTTCATGTTGCAAATTGCCATCCGCTAATTCACTCATGCGCTTTGTGACAATTGTAATAGGCTTAGAAATATCTCTAGCAGTGACAATAGCGATTAGCACACCTGCGATTGTCAATACGATGCTAACAATCAGTCCAACTGTTTTATTGCTTAAACTCGTGGATACTACGTCATCACCTACTGTAGTAATGGAATCCGAGCGTTTATTGGCTAAGTCTTCATAACCAATACGAACTTCGGTTACAAGATTATTCATAGCTGTTAAATTTTTTAATGCTAATTCTCTATCACCTTTTTTATAAACATCGAATACTTCGGTGTTAACGCGATTGCTCCATGTACGTGCCATTTCTACTAGCGCATCACGCTCAGGTGTATTTTCGTATTTCTCTACAATACTGTTATTTTCCTCTGCGATTTTACGATATTCATTGAACATTTCTATGTATTTTTCATCACCAGATACAACATAACTTAAAGCTGCTGAGAGACGAACGCTCATAGACATTGCTAAATTTTTACTTGCCGTTAAGACTTGTAAATCTTCTTTTATTAAACCTTCTGCTTGTTTTTCCATCTTATTATTAGAAATATAAGAATAGGCTGTAAAACAAACCACTAATACTAATAACAGAAGAAATGCACTTAATATTCGAGCTTTAAGTGTTTTAAACTGAAAAATACCTTTCATCTTTTCCCACCCTTTGCTGTCTCTATGTAATTGTTGTTATAGTACAAATATTATTTTATAACTAAATCTTTAGATAAATAAGCCCTTTTA